>CAZOAP010000260.1:0-4884 GCA_964577645.1 uncultured Ignavibacteriales bacterium | reverse complement strand
CTTCACGGGTAGCCTTATAATCAGCAAATTTATCGTGCCTGAATGTAGGCTCTGAAGTATCGAATGCAACAGCAATATAATCCGGTTTTTCGTCATCAATCAGCTTATTCAGCGTATTAACAAAGCCGAAAATAGCTGATGTATTGAACCCTTTGCTGTTAATAAGCGGTGTACGGATCATAGAAAAATATGCCCTGTACGCCAGAGCCATACCGTCAAGTAAAAATAGTCTTTTTGCCATAAGTGACGTAAAATAATGAATTGTGCAGGTTATTGCAATGAAAAGAATTGATTTGTCTTCACACCTTCTGGCTGCCGGTTTGAGTTTTGATGTTTTACAATACCTCCCACCGAGCCCTTCACCTCAAATGTGATGGGAATAAATATTTTCAATTCATGGCTCTCACTGCCCTTTTTAGGAGATGGAGATGGAGTGTGAGGTTATAATGAGTATTGCAATAATTTTATGAAGTTTATATATTCGCACCTGTTAGTGCCCTCCTGAATATTTATAAATCAATTAATTATAAAAATTATGAAAATTGTTAAATGGATCCTGATAGTTATAGTTATACTAGTAGCAATCCCTTTAATTACTGCTGTATTTGTTAAAAAGGATTACAAGATCGAGCGGGAAGTTGTCATAAATAAGCCCAAACAGGAGGTATTTGATTACATTAAATACCTTAAGAACCAGAATAATTTCAGTAAATGGGCGCAGATGGATCTCAATATGAAAAAGGAATTCCGCGGAACTGATGGTACTGTTGGATTTGTATCAGCCTGGGATAGCGAAAACAAGGATGTTGGCAAAGGCGAACAGGAAATAAAAGGTATTAAAGAAGGTGAAAGGGTTGATTATGAAATAAGGTTTATAAAACCGTTCGAATCAACATCATCAGCATATATGACCACTGAAGCTGTTAACAGCAGCCAGACAAAGGTTAAATGGGTATTTTTTGGCAATATGCCCTACCCTATGAACCTGATGCAGGTAATTATGGATATGGATAATGCTGTTGGCAGCGACCTGCAGACGGGATTGAACAACCTGAAGGCAATACTTGAAAAATAATTGAGCTTAAACAAATGGCAATGGAGTGATGCCTGGGTTCTGGCTTCAATAATATCTTCAGATTATAAACATGTTTTTTCTCTGAGAGATATCATTGCATCCGGTGACTACATAAATCACTCCATTTTCATTTACGATGAGCTTGCACACGGTTTGGCAAAGCTGGAGTCAATTGGTTTTATTACACAACAAAATTATAATTACCTAATAACAGATAAATTCCTGAATGAATTCAATGATATGCTTGAGAAATACAAAAATGTTCTGAAGTTATGTGACAATATGTTTAAAAGACTCAGTGTGATTACATTAGATGAGAACCAGTTAAATGAAGTTGTTATTATACATAAATCAGCATATGAAAAAGCATGTAAAGAGTATTTAGAGAATTGATTTATTCAAAAATATAACATAGATTTACCCATATGAAAAAAGCATTTATCATATTAACACTGCTTGTTGCGTTTAACTTTACTGTACCGAATAACCAGGCATTGAGCCAGAGAGTACGGCATATTGTTGAATACAGGCAGGAAGATAAATCAAGGGACCTGAATGAGAATGAATTATTAAAAAATAAAGTAGTAATGTATATGAAATTGCAATTGATGGTTTTTCAGGTTGTAAGAATTGATGTTAATACGGGATTTAATACAAGCTGATCATGTGAAACGAATTTTGGAGTGCATTGACTGTGTCAATGCATGCACTGACATAGTCAGTGCAATCCAATGAAAATCAAAAGATTAAAAAATCCGAAATCAACTATATAATTCCCTTTCGACACTTTCACAGATGATATGACCGATCGTAATATGGCCTTCCTGGATACGCTGAGTATTGTTTGAAGGTATGATTATTTCGCAATCTGCTGAACCTTTAATTTTACCACCGGTGCCGCCTAAGAATGCTATAGTTTTAACTCCTTTTGACTTTGCCATCTCAAATGCTTTTATAATGCTGGCTGAATTACCGCTAGTGGATATTCCGATAAGAACATCGCCTTCCCTGCCGAGTCCTTCGACCTGCCTTGCAAATACATTATCGTAGCCAATATCATTAGCGCCTGCTGTCAAGAGTGATGTATCGGTTGTAAGCGCTATTGATGCTATAGCAGGACGTTTAATATCATGAGAGAGCCTGATTATAAACTCAGTTGCAAGGTGCTGACTATCAGCAGCACTGCCGCCATTACCGCAGAAAAGTATCTTTCCCCCGGCTTTAACACTTTCATTCATAATATCAATTGCTTTGTAAACATCTTCTCTGCAATGTTTAAGTATTAAAAGCTTTGTTTGGGCGCTTTCATTAAGTGATTCATCGAAGAATTTTGTTCTATCAAACATTATGTGAAAAATTATATTAAGCACAGACACAAATGTCTGTGCCACTGGCTATATTTTACTGTTTATAATTTCAGCTATCTTTTTTGAGGCTTCATTTTTTCTATCGAATACTGAAAGTGATTTGCTGCCTACACCTTTGCGGAAATCATCTTTTCTTAACAGGTTTACAAGGTTCTTGAAGAGCTCTTTTGAATCTTCTACAGCGATCCCCCCGCCGTTCTTAATAAGATGCTCAGCATCTTCGGAAAGCTTTTCATCACCAAACATAACCGGTATCCCGTAACCGGCAGGTTCCAGTACATTATGCATACCTGTCTGGTAGCCCCCGCCAACATAGGCTACATCAGCGTATTTGTACAGACCCATTAATATTCCGATACAATCAATAATTATCAGGTTCTCATCTTTGAATTTAGTCAGTTCAGAATACCTGATGCTTTTTATATGGGGGTATTTTTCGTGTATATCGTACTCAATATGCTCAAGGTTATCTTCAGTCGGTTCGTGAGGTGCTAGAATTGTAACAAGTGAAAGCTCTTCTGAAAGTCCGTTAGAGCTTATCTTATCAATTACAGGAAAGATAACATCATCATCTTTATCCCATGAGCTGCCTACAACAAAAACATTCTTATCAGTGAGTATATTTCCGTTTATGAGCGCTTTATCGCTTGAAACCTCTTTAGCTTTGCTTATTCTTTCATACTTTGTATCGCCAAATACAACTATTTCTGAATCAGTTCCTTTCATTAGTTTCCTGAAGTTTAGCCTGTCTTCTTCATCGGTGACACCGATGATATTTACATGCTCATAAATGCTTTTTTTGTACGAAAGTGTTACAGGGAAGCGCCATTTGAATCTCCTTGTATCAAAAGCTGAATTTATGACCATCGTATAAACATTCCTGGCTTTCAGTTCATTTAACAGGTTAAGCCACAGGTCATACTTGATAAAAATAACTGCAGCAGGATTTGTTACATCAAGGAATTTCCTGACACTTGAAGGATTATCATAAGGCAAGTAGGTTTTAATTATCTGTCCTTTTAAAGGCGTATCAATTTTTGAGTGGTTGAATCCGGACGGTGAGAAAAATGTAATTATGAAATTATATTTCTCTGTCTTATCAAGCTCATCAATTATCGGCTTAGCCTGTTCAAACTCACCAAGCGAAGCGCAATGTATCATAATGTTCTTTTTTTGGGGGTCAAGGGTCTGTATCTTGGGTTTTAAATACTTGAAGAGCTCCTTCCTGCCTTTAAAGCCTGCTTTAAGCTTGTTGTTAAACAGGGAAACAGTTTTAGCAGCCAGCCAGAATAGCGGCAGGAACAGGGCATTATATACTATAGACCAAAAATATTTCATTTAATATCGGAGGTGACCCGTGTGGAAAAAAAGGATCAGACTTCCATTATTTCTTTTTCTTTTTGTACAACTAAAAGGTCTATTTCTTTTATATGTTTATCGGTTAATTTCTGGATTTCTGTTTCAGCATGTTTCCTCTCATCTTCAGAGAAGTGTTCATCCTTTTCAGCTTTTTTTAATCTTTCAATTTCATCACGTCTAACATTGCGGACTGCAATTTTGCCGTCTTCAGCGTATTTTTTTACAAGCTTAACAAGCTCTTTTCTTCTTTCTTCATTTAAAGTAGGTATCGGTATCCTTATTACATTGCCGTCATTTATCGGGTTTAAGCCAAGGTTTGAGTTTAGTATGGCTTTTTCAACCAGCGGCATGGTTGATTTATCCCAGCACTGAACAGTTATGGTATGAATATCAGGTGTGCTCAAATTTCCTACCTGGCTTATGGGTGTTAATGTACCGTAATAATCAACTTTAATACCATCAAGCAGGTTTGTTGTGGCTTTACCTGTCCTGATCCTTACAAACTCATTCCGCACATGCTCAGTGGCTTTGTGCATTTTATTATCGGTTTCTTTGATAATTTCTTTGATCATTTTTCACTAAAAAATTTATTTTTGATGCAAAACTTATATTAACATTGATAACTTAATAAACTATTACAGAATATTCAATTATTTAAAACAGTCTGTAATTTTAAAACTTGAACGGTTAATTATGAACAAAAGTGCCTACTTTTTTGCCGAGAACTATATCCTTAAAATTATCTTCCTTGTTCATATTAAAAACAATAATTGGTATATTATTTTCCCTGCATAAAGCAAAAGCTGTCATATCCATTACTTTCAGGTTTTTGTTCAATGCATCACCAAAAGTAATATTCTGGTAAAGCACAGCATTTTTATTCTTCTCAGGGTCATCATCATATACGCCGTCAACACGTGTGCCTTTTAAAATCACTTCCGCACAGACCTCAAGCGCTCTTAATGCGCCGGCTGTATCAGTGGTAAAATACGGGTTACCTGTACCCGCACCGAATATAACTATCCTTCTTTTTTCAAAATGGCGCATTGCCCGCCTTCTTAAGAAAGGCTCGGCAATTTTATT
>CAZOAP010000259.1:0-4912 GCA_964577645.1 uncultured Ignavibacteriales bacterium | reverse complement strand
CGGTTAACATCTCTGTAAGTAAAGGAACAGGTAATACTAATCCGCTTAACAGTTCAGCTTTTGTAGAACAGACTGTCCCTGGTGAAATGGAAGCGGGCAGATCTTATAAAGTAATGGTAAGTATGACTAACACCGGAAAGACTATTTGGAGTAAAGGAATGTACAGGCTTGTACTGTTAGATGCTTCAGGTAATCCTCTTTCAGGCAGCACCTGGAGCAATTATTCAGTTGCTTTAGATGAAAATATCAATCCGGGAAGCTCAAAAGTTTTCAATTTTGATATTATGCCTCTCAGTGCAGGAACATATTCTCTACAGTGGAGAATGGCTGCAGGTGATGCTGGTTTATTCGGCGACGCAACCAAAACATCTACTGTAACAGTAAAAATGCCTGAAGAAAAGAAAAATGAAGGTAAAAGCGGTAAACAATAACTAAGTTTTATAAATTAAACTAAAGGAGAAATATCATGCTTTGGACAATTGCAGTTATACTATTAGTACTTTGGCTTTTGGGATTGGTTAGCTCATATACAATGGGCGGTTTCATACATATTTTACTTGTACTTGCTATAGTAGCAGTACTTGTAAGATTAATACAGGGAAGAAACCCGGTGGCGTAATTTTATGAGTTATGACCGCGGGGCAACTGAATCTATATGGATGGCTACCTTTAATGTACCCAAATTTGAAAGTTTAAAAACCGATATAAAATGTGAAGTTTGCGTAGTTGGGGCCGGTATTTCCGGCCTTACTGCGGCATATATGCTTCTGAGATCAGGTAAGAAAGTGGTTATTGTAGATGATAACCAAATCGGCGGTGGTGAGTCATCCCGAACCACAGCACATATTACCAATGTTATAGATAATAGGTTCAGTGAAATTGAAAGACTTCACGGAGCAGCTGCAGCTAAGCTTGCAGCTGAAAGCCAGAAAGAAGCAGTTAGCATAATTGAAGGTATTATTACACATAATCAGATAGATTGTGATTTTGCCAGGGTAAAAGGTTATCTATTATTTAAGCCGGATGAAAAGGCTGAAATGGATAAGGAATTTGAAGCTTGTGTAAAAGCCGGAGTGGATGTCAGGATCTCTGAAAATATCCCTATAGAATCATTTAAAAAATACCACTCACTTGAATTTGATAACCAGGCGGAATTTCATATGCTTAAATATCTTTCTGGTTTGGCCGGGCTAATTACTGCTATGGGTGGGAAGATATATACCGGTACACATATTAAAAATATCAAAGATGGAAAACCGGTTACTGCTATAACTTCTTCTGAAATTAAAATTACAGCTGATGATATTATTATTGCTACAAACAGTCCGATAAGTGATTATGTTGCTATACACACAAAACAAATTGCCAACAGAACGTATGTGATAGGAATAAACATTCCCAAAGACTCTGTACCTCATGCTCTTTATTGGGATACTGAAGAACCGTACCATTATGTCAGGTTATACAAACAGCAGAGATACGATGTACTGATTGTCGGCGGCGAAGATCATAAAACAGGCCAGGATAACGACCCAAAGGGGAAATTCAATAATTTATATTCATGGGCAACAGAAAAATTCCCTATGGCAGAAAATATAGCCTATAAATGGTCAGGTCAGGTTATGGAACCGTTTGATGGTCTGAGCTTTATAGGAAAAGACCCGGAAAATTCAGAACATGTATACTTAGTAACCGGAGATTCAGGAATGGGTATTACGCACGCAACATATGCGGCAGTTATACTTGATGACCTGATAAATGGAAGAGAAAATAAATGGGCAAGCCTGTATGATCCGAAAAGGATTACAATGAAAACTGCCCCTGAATTTATTTCTGAAGGTTTAAATGCTGTAATTCAGTACATTGATATTTTTACTCCGCCTGAGGCTGCTTATATCAGTGAAATACCTGCCGGTTCCGGTGCTATAATGGATCTGGGCAGCGGGAAACAGGCTGTGTATAAAGATATCGATGGCAGAATATACTGGTTTTCAGCTCTTTGTCCTCATTTAAAATGTGTGGTAAACTGGAATAAGCTGGAAAAAACATGGGATTGTCCTTGTCATGGCTCAAGATTCAGCGCCAAAGGCAAGATCATAAACGGCCCGGCTTTATCAGATCTAAAATCAATTAAATAAAATCATATGAAAGCATTATGGAAAGGCTCGATAAGCTTCGGGCTGGTTAATATCCCCGTTAAATTATATTCTGCAACACAAAGCCACACCCTTGATCTTGATATGCTCCGCAAGGGAGATCTTTGCCAGGTTCGTTTTATGCGTGTATGCAGGGATGACGGAAAGGAAATTCCCTACGAAAATATTGTTAAGGGTTATAAATACAAAGAAGGCGATTACGTTGTTTTAACAGATAAGGATTTTGAAAGCGCAAGTGTTGAAAGATCTCATACAATAGATATACTTCACTTTGTGAATGAAAAAGAAATTGACCCGGTATATTTTGAAAAACCATATTTCCTGGAACCTGAAAAATCAGGAACAAAATCGTATGCACTTTTAAGAGAAGCAATAAAGCAGACAAAAAAGGCAGGTATTGGCAGATTTGTTCTGAAGAACAGAGAACATATTGGCCTGCTGAGAATATTTGATGATATTATAATTTTCAACCAGATAAGGTATTATGATGAAATACGTGATACCGGCGAGCTTACTGTACCTGCGGCTAAACAGGTCACAAAAAAAGAAGTTGATATGGCTATTGACCTGATAAAACAGCTTTCAAGCAAATTTAACCCTAAGGAGTATAAGGATACTTATATAGATGAGCTTAAAAAGATTATTTCCAAAAAAGCAAAGGGACAGAAAATAAATCCAAAAGGTAAACAGCCTAAAGCAAGTACTGCCAATAATTTAATGAAGCTTCTGAAGCAAAGTATAAAAAGCAAAGCAGCATAAATATATATTCCGCATGAGCCTGACTGATTATAAAAAGAAACGTGATTTTAAAAAGACAACCGAGCCCAAAGGCACCCAAAATAAGCTTTCAAAACAGCTTATCTTTGTTGTTCAAAAACATGATGCCAGCCATCTGCACTATGATTTCAGGCTTGAGCTTGAAGGAGTATTAAAAAGCTGGGCAATTCCCAAGGGACCATCAATGGATCCGGAAGATAAAAGGCTTGCTATGATGGTTGAAGATCATCCTTTTGATTACAAGGATTTTGAAGGAACCATACCAAAAGGGAACTATGGTGCCGGTGAAGTAATTGTATGGGATAATGGTGTATACATTCCCGTTGGCGGCAGTACCGATGTTAAAGAAAATGAAAAGATAATTAAAAAAGCCCTTAAAAAGGGTGACCTGAAAATTGTACTGCTTGGTAAAAAATTAAAAGGTGAATTTGCGCTTGTTAATATGAGAAAAGATGAGAAATCATGGTTACTTATTAAGAAACATGATGAGTATTCAAAAAATACTGATATACTTAAAAAGAACAAATCTGTTATAAGCGGAAATACAATAGAAAAGATGCAGAAAGCAAATGGCAGAAAAAATTCACATATTAGATAAAAAACTTAAAGCCCCGTTCCCCGGTGATATAAAACCAATGCTTGCTACCTTAACAGATAAACCTTTTAACAGCAAAGAGTGGCTGTTTGAAATAAAATGGGACGGGTACCGTGTTATTACAAAGAAAATGGGAAAACAGATCACACTCACATCACGAAACCTCACTTCATTTGACAAAAAATTCTATACAATAAAAAAAGAGCTTGGCAAAATTAAAAATGATTGTGTACTTGATGGTGAGGTTATTGCAGTTGATGAAAATAATAAGCCGCGCTTTCAGCTGCTGCAGAATTACCAGAAAACCGGAATTGGGAACATTGTATATTATATCTTTGATATATTATGGCTTGATGGATATGATCTGAAAGAGCTGCCTTTAACAGAAAGAAAAGAGATCCTGCAGGATATTATTCCAAAGATGAAAAACATATACTTCTGCGAACATATTCAAGAAAAAGGTATTGAGCTCTTTGACGAAGCGAAAAAAACAGGTCTTGAAGGAATAATAGCAAAAAAACAGGATAGTGAATATTATGTAAATACAAGATCTCAAAACTGGCTTAAAATTAAGACAATTATGGCAATGGAGGCTGTTATTTGCGGTTATACTGAACCGCGCGGCAGCCGTAAATTTTTTGGTGCACTCTTACTGGGTGTATATAATAACGGAAGGTTAATCTATATTGGACATACAGGAACCGGGTTTAACATAAATAATCAAAAACCAGTCTATACATCATTGCAGAAATATATTATTCATGAAAGTCCGTTTGAAACTCCCCCGAAACCGAATGCCCCGGTTACCTGGATAAAACCCCGCCTTGTTTGCGAAGTTAAATTTTCTCATATGACATCAGACGGTATACTGCGACATCCTGTTTTTATAAGGATGCGGGATGATAAAAAACACTACGAAGTTACCTTAAGCTCACAAAAGAAAAAGAAAATATCATTTGCTTAAATCATGGATAAATTAATAAAAATCAACGGAAAAAAATTTGAGCTTACAAACCTTGAAAAGATATACTGGCCATCGGAAAAATATACTAAAGGCGAGCTCATTGAGTATTATCACACAATTTCAAAATACATCCTGCCGTATATAAAGAACAGACCGCACTCACTCAACAGGTACCCAAACGGAATAAAAGGACAAAGCTTTTATCAGAAAGATGTTAAAGGCAAAGTTGCTGACTGGATAGAAACTGCTGAAGTATATTCTGAATCAAATGATGAAAATATAAATTATTATGTCTGTACCGATGAAGCATCGCTATTATACATGGTAAACCTGGGGTGCATAGAAATTAACCCGTGGTTTTCTGAAGTAAAAAAAATCAATAACCCTGATTTTCTGGCAATAGATCTTGATCCGCTGGAT
>CAZOAP010000258.1:0-4920 GCA_964577645.1 uncultured Ignavibacteriales bacterium | reverse complement strand
GAACTTGTTTTCTGCATCTGAAAATTTTATAAATCAGTCACAAACATTTTGGTATAACAAAATAAAAACAATAATTCATCCGATGCCTTAAGGTCATCGGTTGAATAACGTTATATAACCTTTAATGTGACTATAATAATTTTAATTAAATCCTTAAATTTGTAATATGATAGAAAGATATACACTTCCGGAAATAGGCAATATATGGTCAGAAGAAAATAAATTCTCCATATGGCTTAAAATTGAAATATTCGCTTCAGAAGCCAACAACAAGCTTGGCATTGTACCCTCAACTGCACTCAGGAAAATTCGCTCAAAAGCCAGGTTTGATGTTAAAAAGATAAATGAAATTGAAGCTGTTATTAAGCATGATGTTATTGCATTCCTAACCAATGTTGGCAGTTATGTTGGACCTGAATCACGCTTCATTCATTACGGTATGACAAGTAGTGATGTACTTGATACGGCACTATCCGTACAGATGAAGGAAGCAGGAGAATTGATATTGAAACAGCTAATAGTTTTAAGATCATCTCTCGCAAAGAAAGCTAAAAAGTATAAATACCTTCCAATGGTAGGCAGAACGCACGGCGTTCACGCTGAAGCTGTTACGCTTGGACTCAAATTCGCCCTATGGTATGATGAAATTAACCGCGATATCGAAAGATTAAGAACAGCAATAAAAACAGTTTCTGTCGGCAAAATATCAGGGGCAGTAGGAACTTATGAACATTTAAATCCATTTGTTGAGCGTTACGTATGCAAAAAGCTTGGCTTAAAGCCTGCCAATGCTGCAACACAGATCATACAGCGTGATATTCATGCGGAATATATGGCCACCCTTGCCATCATTGCATGTTCACTTGAAAAATTCGCAACTGAAATACGACACCAGCAAAAAACCGAAATACTTGAGCTTGAAGAACCATTCACAAAAGGGCAGAAAGGTTCATCTGCAATGCCGCATAAGAAGAATCCTGTTATTTGCGAACGTATTGCAGGCCTGGCAAGAGTCATTCGCAGCCATTCCATTGCTGCAATGGAAAATGTCAACCTCTGGCATGAGCGCGATATATCACATTCTTCCGTTGAACGTATGATCATCCCCGACAGCACTATGCTTATGTATTACATGCTGGTTAAAATGATAGAAGTAATAGATGGTCTTGTTGTAAATAAAGCAAATATTGCCAGGAATCTTGATCTAACTCATGGCCTGATATATTCACAGCGCGCTTTGCTGAAGCTTGTTGAAGCCGGTTTGACACGTGAGCAGGCTTATAAAGCTGTTCAGGATAATGCCATGTGGTCTTGGAAGACCGGTGAGGATTTCCGCGACTTGCTTGAAAATGACAAAATAATTACCAAAAAAGTTAAAAAAGAGCAGATAGAAGAAATATTTGACCCGAAAAAGGTATTTAAGAATATAGATTATATCTTCAAAAATACAGGAATTAAGTAGATTTTAATAAAATGTAAGCCGAAACGCTGTTTCGGCTACTCGAATCAGCGATTCGAGTTACAATTATTTTTCGTATTGTTGATGTTGTCATCAATATCAATATATTAATATATCCCCTTTCCTTGAAATTCTCCCATTTTTTCACTAAATTTGTAGTCTAATAATGAACTATTTTAGCCCGTCTGGCTGCTAAACCTGTTCCGGAGTTATCAAAAATAACCCCGTATCATATTCAAAGTCAGAAAGATTTATTTAATTCGCATCGTAATTGCAGTAAAAAATATCCGTAGTACTGATCAAAATGATTATCAATTTTTATTATTGATAATTGCTCATTATTAATTGCAAATTGTATAGGGCGGTTAGCTCAGTTGGTTAGAGCGCCACGTTGACATCGTGGAGGTCACCGGTTCGAATCCAGTATCGCCCACAAGCGATATTATTACTGTGTTATATTCAGCTTAATAAAAAAAGTATTTGGGGATAATTATAAATCAATAAAACATAAGAATGAACAAAACTATCAAAATAACAATTTTTCTGTTTCTGTTTTTGTTCTCATCAAACATTTTCTCGCAGATCTATTCACCAAAGGATATTGTTAATATTTATGACCCTTTCACAATAACTTTCGGTGATCTTGTTTTGAATACAAACGATGATGAATTCAAAGAGCACAATTTTTTGATAATTATCACTATTACAGTTGGACCCGAGAAGATAATTAAATTCCTGTACAAGGATGACCTTTTGATAAACAATGTTAAAAGCTATAATGATGAATACTGGGCGATAAATTTTACAGCACGCAAAAATAATGTTGTGCTCATACCTGCATTGTTCAATATTCCCAATAACGGGGGAATGGTAAATATTAAAATGGAAGGTTACTCTAACCTTACACCGGGTGATGAAACAATGATGTCACAGCTCAGCACAAGCTATGTTTATACTAGCACAACCGTGTACGGCTCAATAGAGCAGGCTTATAAATACCTGGCTACTTCACCTGATGTGAACAAGCCTAATTCAAGCCTGTTAACCACTGCTGAAGTATTGCAGAGAAATGTATCAACAAGGCCCGGGATATTCTATCTTGGCAACCCGACAGAAGTAAGCTTCGCAGTACCTGAAGACCCGAAGAAAGTAATAGGTTCAAACCTGCTTATTCAGGGTCAGAAAAAAATAGAATCTAAAACCCCGAAAACACCGGATGCTTGGAATCTGAATTTCATTAAGCTTACCGATGTTAAGATAGTTCAGGGTGAAGCATATTACAGCAAGGTTAAAGGTGCATTCAGCGATATTATCAACATGCCTAAGATAGATGAAAATAAACGCGAAGGCTTAATTGCTAGATGCAATGAGGTTATAAATGAAGATCTTGTAATGGGACGAAAAGCAGGAGTTTACATCAATAACGAAGCTATAAAGCAGTTTACATACTTAATGAATTTTGTCAAGGCGGGCATAAGAGCTAAATCTGATACTGCTTCTGAAACATCAGATTTCATGAAATCAGATGAGCGCGAGGCACTTAACTATTTTGAGACAAATTTAAAAGAGAACGATTACAACCTGAATAACCAGTATGTTTATGATGACTATATTAATTCATCGGTAAACCGCGGTGCTATACAGAAAGAAATTGATATTATTAGAAGATATTACCAGCTTAAATAACCAAACCCTGAGCGTAGTGAAGGGTCTCATTCGCAGAACAGTTATTTGAGTGTAGTATCAATAGCTTTAAAACAATTTTAAATTATAAATTTGAGCAATAACGAAAATATTAAAATTACTTTTCCTGACGGGAACAGCAAAGAATTCCCGAAAGGAACTTCATCGCTTGATATAGCAAGATCTATAAGCAAAGGACTTGCCGAAGATGTGCTGGTTGCCGAAGTGAACGGCAAGCTTGTTGATCTTGTAAAGCCTATAAATGAAGATGCATCTGTCAAATTTTATAAATTCGGTGATGAAGAAGGCAGGAAAGTCTACTGGCATACCACCAGCCATATAATGGCGCAGGCAGTTGAGGAGCTTTTCCCGGGTGCCAGGTTTGGCGTAGGTCCGCCTATTGAAAACGGCTTCTATTATGATGTGGATTCAGAGCATAAGTTCACCGAAGAGGACCTTAAGAAGATAGAAGATAAAATGCTTGAAATTGCAAAGCGCGATCTTAAGACTGAGCGTGAAGACCTGAAGCGTGAAGATGCTATAGCATATTTTAAATCCAAAAGGGTTGATCCATACAAAGTAGAGATACTTGAAGATATAGCAAAGAACGAAGAGTATGTATCATTATATCACCAGGGGGGATTTACCGATCTTTGCCGCGGTCCGCATATGCCTACAACTGCAAAGCTTAAGAATGTTAAGCTTCTGAGTGTATCGGGTTCATACTGGCGCGGTGATTCAGATCGCCAGCAGCTGCAAAGGATATACGGAATTTCTTTCCCCAAGAAAAAAGAGCTTGATGATTATTTATACCTTCTTGAAGAAGCAAAAAAAAGGGATCACAGGAAACTGGGGAAAGAGCTTGAACTGTTCATGTTTCATGAATACAGTCCCGGAGCCCCTTTCTGGCTCCCAAATGGTATGGTAATATTTAAAGAACTTGAAAAATACTGGCGTGATATTCACGATAACAATGGATATGATGAGATCAATACTCCTATAATGGTTAAAGATAAATTATTTGAGCAGTCAGGTCATTTGGATCATTACAAAGAGCATATGTTCAGGATAGATGATGGTGATGAAACATATTACCTCAAACCAATGAATTGCCCTGAAGCTACACTCGTTTATTCATCAAAAATGAGAAGCTACAAAGACCTTCCTTTAAGGTTAAGCGAAATTGGAAGGCTTCACAGGAATGAACTGCGTGGTGCGCTGGGCGGAATGTTCCGTGTAAGACAGATAACAATGGATGATGCTCATATTTTCTGTACACCGGAACAAATTCAGCAGGAAATAACAGGCGTTATGGGATTAATAAAAACTTTCTATGCTTTGTTTGGCTTAGAGCCAAGTTTTTGTCTTTCCACCAGACCTGATAATGCAATGGGCTCTAAAGAAACCTGGGATAATGCAGAAGCTGCACTGGCATCAGCATTACAGGCAAATGATCTTAAATATGATATTAATGAAAAAGACGGTGCATTTTACGGACCTAAAATTGATGTGAATATCAAAGATGCATTGAACAGGAACTGGCAGATTGCTACCATACAGCTTGATTATAACCTTCCGGAAAGATTTGATCTTACATATGAAGGAAGTGACGGTCAGAAGCACAGACCGGTTATGGTACACAGGGCAATATTCGGCAGCTTTGAAAGATTTATTGGAATGATAATTGAACATTTTGCCGGTAATTTTCCGTTATGGCTTTCACCATACCAGGTTGCAGTACTTCCTATTACTGATAACCAGGCAGATTATGCTAAGGA
>CAZOAP010000257.1:0-4934 GCA_964577645.1 uncultured Ignavibacteriales bacterium | reverse complement strand
GTCTTTTCTTCTTCTACCAGTGTGATAAATGATTTGATCTCCTGTGATTCTTCGGGAATTGAATTATCTTCCTCTACAGGAATTACCGGAGCATCTTCATTATGTAATTCAGGGTGGAGCCTTGCTTCTATCTCTTTTTTTCTTAGCTCTGCCTGCTCTTCAATTGAATGGATCTTTTCGTTTAAATCATCGTTATATGTCATAATACTTTTTTTAAAATTTATTTCATGTCACTTACGTTTGCAGGCTGGTAAATACCAAGTCCGCCTTCAGCTGCTGCAAGGAAAATATAGCCGCCAAAATAAAATATGTTATTTGCTGAGCTGTTTGTCTGAATGTAACCCACTTTATTTGGCGATGAAGGATTTGATACACTTACATTTTCAATACCATAGGTATTATCAGCACAGAAAACATTATTGTTATTGGCATAAACACCAAGTATCTGTCCCGTACCGCTGAATTTAGAAGTAAATACAGGTGCTGCGGGATTGGTGATATTCAGTATCAGCATTCCGTTATATGAATCAGCTACATAAGCATAATTTGTATTTACAGTAACATCGCTTGCTATACCTGTTGTGTTTGATACAGAGATAATCTGCGGACTTGAAGGGTTGGATATGTTTACAATTTCGAGGCCTGTATTTCCGCAGGCTATGTATAAATAATTTCCGGATACATATAAACCATTTGTTGTGCCGCCTCCGCCGATATTAATTGTTGAAAGAAATGTGGGCTGGTTAGGAAGATTTGAAATATCATAGACCTGTACAACACTGCCCAAAGCTATATAGGCAACCATATTGTTTGCATCAACAAATGTTGTTGTAACAAAACCACCTGCTGGATTTAAAGTACCGATAAGTACTGGATTTGATGGAGAGGAAATATCTACAATCACCAGTCCGTTCTCATAGTCGGATATAAATGCATACAGGTCGTTATTAATAGTTGCTGCTGTGACATCATTTGCACTTCCGTCAGTATCATAAGATGCGAGGGAGTCAGGCAGGTTAACGGCAGTAACATCAATTATCTGCATACCGTTTGTGCCGTCAGCTATCAGAGCGTAATTTCTGAAATTTATAGGCAGAACATAAACACCATTAGTTGATGCATTTGTGTTATAAACAGATACAAGGCTTATATTTGATGATTCAACTGGCGTAACAGGGGATGAATCTTTGCAGCCTGAGAGTAAAAGTAAGTAAACTGCTGCGAACAATACCGGTAATATTTTCATTAATGATATAATTAGTTATAATTATCCTAATTTATGAGAATAATTATTAATTATTTATGCAAATAACTTACCTGAAAAGGGGATAATTTGGTTCTATTTTAAATTTATCTTTATATCGTATTTATCCAACAGACCTATGACAGATGGAATTGAAAATTTAGCTTTTTTAATTTTATTGGTTTCAGGGTTGATTGAGTAATTAAATGCTGTTTCAAAGTCACATTTTTCAAGATTTGTGTTACTGAATACAGCCCCTTTCAGGTCGCATTTATCAAAAACTGACTGGCTCAGGTCGGATTCAGTAAAATCAGCATTGTGTAGTGTTGAATCTTTGAATCCCGTTTTCTTAAGAATAGTTTTATAGAATGAGCTGTCATTCAGGTTGCAGCCGGTGAATCTGAATGAAAGACCGAATTCATTGCAGTTATCAAACCTTAAGCCAAGCATTTTGCATTCTGTAAAAACAGCATCTCTTAACGATGTGTTATTAAGCTTTGCCAGGCTCAGATCTGTTTCAGTAAATACGCAATCGATGAATTTAATATCAGTTAAATTGCAGCCTGAGAGATTACAGTTTTTGAATTCACAGGTTTCATATTCACCGACGGAAAGCGGGTCAGATGTAAAATCCATATCTTTAAAAGTTTCATCAGCCCTGTAATTATTTTCCATATAATTTTTTAATATTATGTTCAGGGTTTATCCCTGCCTATGAAACGTTCTTTGCCCAGAAGAAAACTTACAGCTTTATTAACATTTCTGTTAACACTTTCTTCAGTTTTTAGAAATGATATGTACCTGATTATTTCAAGTCTGCGGGAAGGGGGGAGTGAATCAAATTTTTGTTTAGCCGGGGGATTAGATTTAAGAGCTTTTTGTAATTTAGGGTGTATTGGAATAACTTTAACTTTATCATTATAACAGATCTCAAACTTTGCAGTATCTCCAACATCTTTTCCTGCAGCCCTTCGCATTGGAGTATTAAGGTACAGCCGCCAGTAGCCGCTGTAATTAATGAGTGTCTGCGTGAATTTATGACCCTCTATTTTCATTTCCACGGGAATCTTACCTTTATCCTTCTTTGCCTGTTTGAAAATATTTTTCAGGACACTCACCGGTAAATAAACAAAGGGATTTACCCCTATTATCTCTATCTTTGCCTTGAATTTTAAAGGTTTATATTTTTCTTTTTCGGATTGCACTCAGGTTATTGATATTATTTCAGCTCTTTCAAAAAGCAAACACTGTTTTCAATACCAACATACTGTCCATAATTTGGTATTAATTTATAACCGTTCTTTTTATAAAGTGCAATAGCCTCAGGCTGGCGTTTACCGGTTTCAAGGATACATTTGGTATAACCCATTTCCAAAGTCCATTGTTCAAGTTCTGCAAGCACTTTTGATGCTATTCCTTTACCACGTAAATGTGACGGAGTAAACATTCGTTTAACTTCCATTGTATCATGGGAATACTTTTTAACCGCTCCGCATCCGGCCGGGATATCATTTACATATGCAACGATCACATTTTTAATTGCATCAAGCCTGTTGAACTGGTTATAAAAAACCCTGTCACTTCCGTCTCGAATGGCAAGATCCTGGTCAAGCTCTTTTACAAGTGCAAGGAAATCAATGTTATCGGAATCTGTCCGGATAGATCTAACCATATTAAAATTATAATTATGTATATAAACGGAAAACTAATATTACCAATGCTATAATTACAATGATTGTGTAGATTGTTTTATTGTGCCTTGCCAGCCAGTTGGGCAGGTATATATCAAAGTTATCACGGGTGGAATCAGAATATTTTTTGGCAATTAGCGTTACAGGACAAACTTTCTTAAATACTGCCAGTATAAGTGTTTCAAGTCCGATTAGTCCGAGGCATATCCAAACCCATTTATCTATTTTATTTACAATAACTGCATATAATAGATAAATTATTACAACATTATAAAATAACCAGATAACAGTGTGCAGCAGCTTAACCAGTATTAGTTTGGAGCCAGTTGTCATAAAAGATCAATTCAAGAAATAATTTTACAAATATAACAATCAGTTTAAATTAAAAATATGAAAGATCATTTATAATTTAGCACTAATATCGTTTGCATCTGCCTTACTATCCAAACAGCTCACATTGAGCCTTATCCAGTGGTGGAATGCGGAAGAGATCTTTGCGTGTGCGCTGAATATCTTTATTCAGCCCGTATTTATTGCAGCATGTTTTAAACAGATTATGTATATGCTGTGCATATTCACCTTCGCCGCGCATGCGTGTGCCAAACTCCGGACTTGAGAGCTCACCCCGCCTGATATCCTTTATACGGTTAATAATCTTCGATGCCTTTTCAGGATAGACACGCTTAAGCCATTCGTTGAATAACTCTTTAACTGAATAGGGGAGCCTGACCATAACTTTACCTGCTGACTTTGCGCCGCACTCCGCTGCAGCTTTCAGCAATGCCGGAATTTCTTCATCATTCAGCCCCGGAATAATTGGGGCAGTATTAACTCCAACCGGAATTCCCGCCGATGATAATTTATAAACGGTTTCCAGTCGTTTGCCGGGTACCGATGTTCTTGGTTCCATTTTCCGTGAAAGCTCACGCTTAAGAGTTGTGATGCTTATCACAACATTTACAAGCTTAAGCTCAGCAAGCTCTTTTAATATATCTATATCACGCTGAATGAGAGCATTCTTTGTAATAACTCCAACCGGATTGCGGAAGTTTAAAAATACCTTAAGACATTCACGTGTTATGCCAAGCTTGCGCTCAATTGGCTGGTAACAATCAGTGTTTCCGCTGAACATAACTGACTGAGGTACCCATGATCTTTTGCGGAACGCCTCTTCGAGTAATTTAGGGGCATCGCGCTTGACCATAATTTTGGTTTCAAAATCGAGTCCTGCAGAAAAACCAAGATACTCATGGGTTGGCCTGGCATAGCAATATATACAGCCATGCTCACAGCCGCGGTACGGATTTATACTGTAATCAAACCCAAGGTCAGGGGAGTCATTTTTAGCAAGTATCGATTTACTGTTATCATTATAGAATTTGGTTTTAATTCTCACAAGCTCAGGATCAGAATCGAAATAATCATCAAATGTGCTCAGGTCGTAATCAATATCCAGCGGCTCAAAACGGTTCTTAGTATTTATACCCGAGCCGCGGGACTTAAGATCGATATGTTTTTGTGATTCATTCATTCACTGAATTTAACCTGCAATATCTTTTTATGCAAATCATTGAATGATACTTTTTTATAAATTTTGTAAAAACAATAAAATTATTTTCCGGGTATAAATACAAAAAAAGGGATTGAATGAAATAGTTAGAAAATGCATATTTGTGGGCATCCTTAGCTCAGTTGGTAGAGCAAATGACTCTTAATCATTAGGCCTGGGGTTCGAGCCCCCAAGGATGCACGACATTAACCTCTTTAAGTTCATATACTTAAAGAGGTTTTCCTTTATACATCATTTCAAAAAAACATATTTCTTCTTTTTAAAAGAATATTTGCATGAATACCTGTGTTACCCGTCAATTTATATTTACTAAAAAATAGAAACTTAGGCATTTTTATTTGCATATATTTTTGATTGTACTTGCGATTGTATAAATAAATTTTATTTTATTTAAATATGTTTCCTCTGAATAGTTTTAATTGTTTATATA
>CAZOAP010000256.1:0-4979 GCA_964577645.1 uncultured Ignavibacteriales bacterium | reverse complement strand
AAAGCAAAAAAAAGTCTGTTCATGATTTTTTTTCTATATAACTAATGATAATTAATTGTTAAATTAGCTAATATTTTGCAACAAATCATCACTTTAATCGAGTAGATTATTGCAAAATTTACACAGAATTAACACTGTTATACAACTTAATACTGAAAGGCATAAGTTTCAATGAAAACCAGGATTGAAAAGGATTCACTCGGAGAGATCCATTTACCCCACGAAGCATACTACGGAGTACAGACACAAAGAGCAGTTTTGAATTTCCCCGTCAGCGGGTGGAAAGCACACCCGGTAATGGTTGATGCATATGTATATATAAAGAAGGCAGCTGCAATGACTAATGCTGAGCTTGGCCTGCTTGATAAAAAAATTGCCGGGGCAATAATAAAGGCAGCCGATGAAGTTTTAAGCGGAAAGCACAGGGAGCATTTTGTAGTTGATGTTTACCAGGCCGGTGCGGGAACATCGCACAACATGAATACGAATGAAGTTCTTGCAAACCGGGGTATTGAACTGCTTGGCGGCAAACGGGGAGATTATAAAATTATCAATCCAAACGACCATGTTAATATGGCGCAGTCAACCAACGATACATTCCCGACTGCAATGAGGCTAGCTTCTCTTATTATGGCTATAAGGCTTATGCCTGTTATAAAACATTTCCAGAAGACACTTGAGAAAAAAGCAAAACAGTTTTCAAAAGTTATAAAATCAGGCAGAACCCACCTGCAGGATGCTGCACCAATTACACTTGGACAGGAATTTGAAGGATACGCAGAAATAGTAAGCAGGCACTATGACCTGATAATGTCATCACAAAAACACCTTGCTGATCTTGGCATCGGCGGAACTGCTGTTGGTACAGGACTTAATACACATGTAAAATACCGCAGCCTGATGGCTAAGAATCTTTCAAAGGTTACAGGGTTAAAGCTTAGGCCTACAAAGAATTATTTTGAATCGATGCAAAGCATGATGCCCTTCATGGAAATATCTTCTGCAATAAATAATTTTGCAATAGATATGACAAAGATCACCAATGACCTGCGTTTGCTGGCATCGGGTCCGACAACAGGCTTTGCAGAAATTATCATGCCTGCAGTTCAGCCGGGCTCATCTATAATGCCGGGCAAGGTAAATCCTTCAATGGCAGAAATGATGAACCAGGTACTTTACCAGGTGATGGGCAACAATCATACTGTAATGATGTGCTCCCAGGCAGGTCAGCTTGAGCTGAATGTTATGATGCCTGTAATGATTTTCAATATAGTATGGATGATAGAGATATTAAAGAACGCACTTGCTGTATTTGATGATAAATGTGTTGCGGGTCTGATAGCAGATGAGAAGAAATGCCGTGATTACGCAGAAAAATCCATAAGCATTGTTACCGCGCTTAACCCGATAATCGGTTATGCAAGGGCTGCTGAAATTGCAAAGGAATCAGTTAAAACTCACCGCTCAATTATGGATGTGATAAGATCAAAGAACATTATGCCGGAAAAAGAACTGAACAAGGTTCTTGACCTGATGAAGCTGACTAAACCGGGATTGTAGAATTATCACGCAGAGTTTAGCATAAAGCGCAGAGACTCTGCTGTTACCATGAACAAGTAACCTCACCCCCAACCCTCTCCTGATAAGGAGAGGGGAGAAGTTGTTTAGAATTATGATATTTGAATGAACCCAACACGTGCTGAGATAGATTTTGCGAAGCTTGCATTTAACGTTGAGCAGATAAGGCGCCACATTCACGGCGAGTATCCGAAACGCAGGATAAAGATATGCGGTGTTGTGAAGGCTAATGCATACGGCCACGGTATTGAAGAAGTAAGCAAAAAGCTTGTTGATCTTGGCATTGATTTCCTTGGTGTGGCAAATTATGATGAGGCGATAAGGTTAAGGAAGCTGATCCCGAACACTCCCATACTTGTTTTCGGAACACTGATACACTCCAAGCTTGAACCTGCTAAGTATGTATCAATTCTGCAAAGGCATAACTTAACGGCTACAGTAGCATCATATGATACGGCAAAGTTCCTTAATGATTACAGCAGGAAGCTCGAGAGCAGGTTCAAGATACACATTGAAGTAGATACCGGCATGCGGCGTATAGGAATAGATTATAAAAGCGCTTATAAAATAATACTGCAAATAGCCGCTTTAAAGAATATTGAGCTTGAAGGAATATTTACGCATTTTGCATCATCTGAAGAAAAGAATAAGACATTTTCAAAGCTTCAGCTGAAAAGATTCAATAAACTGCTGGGTGATCTTAAAAAGGCAGGAGTTGAGTTTCCGATAGTACACTCAGCTAACAGCGGCGCAGTACTTGACCTGAAAGGCTCATATTTCAATATGGTAAGGCCCGGATTGCTGCTTTACGGTTACTATCCCGGTAACGGCATAAGGAATAAGATAAAGCTGAAACCGATAATGAACCTGAAGTCAAAGGTAACGTTCATAAAAAAAATTGATGCGGGGGAAAGTGTTTCATACGGCAGGAAATATTTTGCAAAGAGTGCCGAGTTCATTGGCTCTGTTCCCATAGGATATGGCGACGGATACCAGAGGCTGTTAACAAACAAAGCAAGGGTTGTGATAAATAAGAATCTTTACAGGCAGGTTGGGGCAGTTACAATGGATTGGATAATGGTAGAGCTTGGAAAAAGATACAAAATAAAAATAGGTGATGATGTACTGTTAATGGGAGAAGATAACGGCCACTACCTTGGCGCAGATAAGCTTGGCAAGATATGCGGTAAAATTCCCTACGAAATGCTTTGTGCTGTTGCTGATAGAGTTGAAAGAGTATATTTAAACGGTTAAAATATGACATTTAAAAAAGATTACATAAATTACCTTCTTTATACTGTTGTAAATTCACCGGGGAGTGAGTTTTCTGAGAATTACCGTTTAAGAAAGCTGGTTGATAATATCATTGCAATAGATGATGTTATGAAGATAACATATATAGTGGGTAAAACAGCCGGACTTGAGCTGTTATTTAAGTACCTGCTCTATATTTCCGATAAAATTGATAAATCACAGGTAACAATCTTTAATCTTAAGGATAATTTTGAATATGATAAGATAAACATTTCAAAGATATGCTCAAAAATTGAAGACTATAAGAGTGAAAATGTACAGGAAGCTATAAAAAGCATTACTGATGAGTCAAAAGAAAAAACACCTGATGAAAGTTCAGCTGAGAGTATAAAAATAACGACTGGTGAGGATGATAATATTCAAAACCTGGTTGAAATGGAAGAGATGGATACAGTTGAGCGTGATGAAGATTCAGAAGATTCCGGTTTAACGCTCATAGAGAATGCGGATACATATACCGGTGAAGCTGAAGTGTTTGAGCTTGATAGTATAAGCCAATCAGTTGAGAACTCTGATAAAGAAACTGAAAGTAATGTTGTTTCAGATAATGCTGATGAATCATCAGATGATGAAAGCGAAGAAGAAACTGAAGATGAAACAGAAACCGATGAGACTGCTAAAGATGAAGAAGATTTAAGTGAGCCTGAAATTATGGATGAGGAAATCATTGCTTCAGATGATAATGAAAATGATACCGAGAATGAAAATGCTGTGACCGTGTTAACTGCTGATGAGATAGAAGACCTGCCGGAGATAGAAATAGAGGTACATAAGCCAAAAGGCACATCTCACGATCACCTGAAAGAAGAGCCCATCACTAACGAAGCCTACTATAAATTTGAAACAAAATTCTTTGAGGAAGTAAAGATACTCGAGATACTGTTTGCAACGGTATCAAGGGATTGCATTGTGAGCGAATCAGGCAAACAAAGCGAGAAATGCCTGCAGTGCCTGACAGAAATTATCGGTATTACCAGCGAGCTTTCAAACCTTTCACGCCAGCTTTCTTTTGATCTTATCGCTGATATTTTCCTTACAATGAATATTTACTTCACAAAATCAATAAGCCAGCCTGAAATATTAACAGGCGAAAGAATTAAGCTGCTGGATTCATCACTTGCGCTGGTTAACAGCCTTATAAAAGGCGAAGACTACCTGAATTATGATACAATTGCCGATAAGATTGAAAAGCTGAAGCAGGAGATCACAAGGGAACAGAAAGAAGAGAGCCCGGCTGTTGAAGCTGAAGAAACCAGGCCGGCCGAAACAACGGATGATATTGAAATTATTGTAAATAAGCCTGCTGTGGAAGCTGAAAATGAATACGGCAGGTCATATGAACAGGATACAATTGAATATAAACCGGTAATGGAAAAACCTGAACTTAAGAAATCTCAGCTTGAAACAGCGAACTTTAAGCTTAAATATTTAATTAAAGAATTTGAGAAGAGCTTTTTAAGCATCAATGACCTGAAAGGCGAGTACAGCAAGTTTGAAGCGCTTGAAAGAATAAGCGACCTGAACAACGCTTTGCGCCTGATCGCAAAAATATCGGCTGCTATAAGGAACAGTGATACTTTGAAACTTGCCGAGGTTACATATGTGTTCTTAAAGTATGTAAAGGATTACAGGATGGATATGCAGGAGCCCGAAATTCAGCAGATAATAAAATACATTATTTTCACTTTTAAAATGCTTCTAACCAGCAGGAAACCCGAGGATTTCAATGTCCTTGTTCAGCATCTCAATAACCCGGTAAAGATCTTTGCCGATTCCTAGAAATTGAAACAGAAGTAAAAATGAAATCATACGCGATAGTAATGGCAGGAGGTGTTGGTGCAAGGTTCTGGCCTTATGGTACATCAAGGCTTCCAAAACAGTTTTTACCCATAGCAAACTCTGATGATACAATGCTTCAGCTGACAATTAAAAGGCTGAAGGATATTGTACCTATTGAGCAGGTTTTTATAATAACAAACAAGCAGTATATAGATCTTGTTAAAAAACAGCTGCCCAGGATACCGAAGGAAAATATCATCGGTGAGCCTGTCGGCAGAAATACTGCACCCTGTATAGGACTGGCTTCT
>CAZOAP010000255.1:0-5006 GCA_964577645.1 uncultured Ignavibacteriales bacterium | reverse complement strand
GAATAATGGCGGGTCAACAATTGGTGTTAAAGCGCCGCCAACATTTGATACTATGAAAATAAAAAACACTACATGAAAATTCGTGATTCTGAGCTTATTTGATTTTATGAAAGGGCGTATAAGCAGCATTGATGCTCCTGTTGTACCAATTATATTGGCAAGTACACCACCAAATGCCAGTATCACAGTGTTTCTCAGCGGGGTGCCAAGACCTTTTATTTCAATATAAATACCCCCTGAGACAATATATAGCGCAGTAAGCAATGAAATGAACATTACATATTCTTCAACAGAATGCATAAGGTCCCAGCCTTTTGTTATCAGCAGGTAGTAAACCGCTGTAACAAAACCAAGACCAAGCGATACATAATGATAGTTACTGTGCCAGAATTTTGGCGCAATAAAAGGCAGGACTGCGATTGAAAGCAATAAAAAAATAAAGGGCAGAACACTGATTATATTAGGTTCCATAAATTATTTCACTTTGTTGAAATAATTATAAACTCTTGATAAGATTATTCCTTGTGTTCTGTATATTTTCAATAAGTTTTTTTACTGATGCTTCTGATTTGCTTAAAAATGTATTGGGGTAAACACCTATCCACACAATAAAAATTATTAGCAGAGCTGATGCAAATATTTCCCTGAAATTGAGATCCGGGATTAGTTTATTTTCTTCTTTAGTAATAGGTCCGAGTAAAACTCTCTGGTACATCCACAGAATATAAACTGCACTTAACACAACACCGGTTGTTGCAACTATAACATATGTGTGGTTATGCAGCAGCGGTGAGTTGAATGAACCAATAAGTATCATGAATTCACCAACAAATCCGTTTAACCCGGGAAGACCTATAGATGATAAACAAATCACAAGGAATAATGTTCCATAGATAGGAATAGTTTTTAATATTCCGCCGTAATCAGCAATTTCGCGTGTGTGGCGTCTATCATACAAAAAGCCGACAAACATAAACAGCGCGCCGGTTGAAAGGCCGTGGTTTACCATTTGGATAATACTTCCCTGTATTGATTCAACTGTCATAGCTGCAATACCCAGCAAAATAAAACCCATATGGCTTACTGATGAATATGCAACTAGCTTCTTAATATCTTTCTGTGCAATACAAACAAGCGCACCGTAAACAATACCAACTACTCCAAGTATTGCAAGCAGCCAAGCATATTTAAGGAACATTATAGGGAACATCTCCATCGAAAATCTGATAAGCCCGTAAGTACCCATCTTAAGCAGAACAGCTGCAAGTATGATACTACCGGCTGTTGGAGCTTCTGTATGCGCATCCGGCAGCCAGGTGTGGAACGGGAACATTGGAATCTTAATAACAAAGCTGATTGCAAAGAATAAGAACAGCCATACCTGGACAAACTCAGGAATGAACGGTGCAGCGCGTTTTAGTTCTAAGTAATCTGTGGTGAACTTGCCTAAATTTGGAGTTACATACTGTGATACCCAGATAATTGCCACAAGCATCAGCAAGCTGCCGAACATTGTATATAAAAAGAATTTAATGTTGGCGTAATATTTATTTTTGCCGCCCCAGAAACCGATTATGAAATACATCGGGATAAGAATCAGCTCCCAGAAAACATAGAATAATATCAGGTCAAGTGAAAGGAACACACCGAACAGGCTTCCCATTAAGAGTAACAGAAGGAAGTAGAATTCCTTAACCCTTGTGGTAACTGAATTCCACACACCAAGTATTGTTACCGGGAAGATAAATGCTGTCAGCATTACCATCAGGATAGAAATACCATCAACCCCTACCTGGTAAAATATATTAAAATCCTTTACCCACTGGAAGCGCTCCACGAACTGGAAATCAGGATTTGCGGAATTGTAGATTGAAAACAGATAAAGTGAAAGTCCGAATATACCGCTTGAAACCGTTAGTGCGTATATCTTGACGAATTTATCATTGTTCCTGATAAAGAGTAACGGGATTGCTAAAATAATTGGCGCAAATATCAGAATAGAAAGTATATTATTCACCTGGTTAGAAAATTAAAATTATTATATGTTCAGTTTATAAAAAAATAAAACTAATAATAGAAACTCAATGCTTATGATTTAAATGAAAAAGCTTTAATCTTTCTTCAAGCTCAGGCAGCTGGCTGTCATGAACAAGCGATACACAAGCCCTGATGCCTTCTTTCCTTAAGCTGCCAGTGTTGCTGAGTGATATAGCGCTTATTCCGTAATACAATAATTGCTCTATCAGATCTTCACCTGAATAACCGTCATATGCTACTGTAAAGTAGAATCCATCAGCAATAGCTTCACCGTCATCATGATCATATACTATCCTGAAACCGTTATCAACGAACATCTTTTTCATTTTCTTTGCACGCTCGCCATAGATCCTGACTTCCTTTACAAAATCAAGGTCACCATCATTAACTGCCTTTATCAATGCTGCAAAAGCGTATTGTGTGGAATGCGTAACTCCTGCACTTACAGAATAAGCTGAGCCGTATATCATCGTATGTCCAAAATTCGCACTGCCAAAGAACCTTAACAGGTCAGGATATTCACGTTTGAATAAACCGTCTGAAATGATTATGCAGCCTATTCTCTGCCCTGCATATGAAAATATCTTTGAGCCTGAAACAAGAATCATGTAATTATCGCAATACTTCGCAACTGTCGGCTGGTGCGGTTCTTTGCCGGGTTTGGAATAATCCTTGCGGAAATCCATGTTAAAGTATGCCAAGTCTTCTATGGGGATAACATCATACTTTGTGCAAAGCTCACCTATAATTTTAAGCTCTTTATCAGTAAAACATATCCATGATGGGTTGTTTGGATTTGAATACAGGAGGCAGGAAATATTTCCGGCTTTTAATTTTTCTTCAAGTACTTCACGCAGTTTTTCTCCGCGGAATTTGTAAACATCAATGTTTGTCTGGTTTATTCCCAGCACTTTAAGCTGCATTTTATGCACAGGAAAACCCGGGTCTAAAAACAGCACTGTATCTTTGGTTTTATCTGCACGTGCCAGGGTTAAAAATGTAATAAAGCTTCCGCTGGTTGAGCCTGTACATGGTATGCATGACTTTTCCTGTACATCAACATCAAGAAATAATTTTACAAATCTTGATATCTCTCTCTTAAGTTCAGGAATACCTTCAATTTCAGGGTATGCATTGGCAACACCTTTTTTTAATGCCTCTATTTCGGCGTTAATGCCAATTTGGGAAGCAGGCAGTCCTGGGACGCCCATTTCCATCCTGATGAATTTTTTGCCGCTTGCTTTTTCTATTTGATTTATAAGGGTCCTTACTTCTCTGATTGATGCCCTGCCGACTGAAGGCAGTTTTGATTCTTCGATCTTCTGTTTAACTATATTAAAGTCTATAGGAGTATTAATCCGTATATCTGACGAAGTTTGTAACAGAGTATTTTCGAGTACGTCTTTCAATTTTTGTATTTTAAAGACAAGTTTTATTTAATATTTGGGTACATATTTATTAACAAACTTACTCAAAAATTGGGTTTTATTCAATAAATAAAGAAATGACAATCCCGAAAGATACCTTAAAATCATTAAACCGCCGGGAACGCCAGGAAATAGTCATTGCAAACGAACAACAAAAGGCGACCCTTTTAAGATCGCCTATATATACACTATTTCTTATTATATTCCAAAATGTGTATTATCACTTCACCATTACTTTATTTCACTATTACGCTATTTAAGCAGGACCATCTTCTTCGTATCAGTAAAAATCTCCCCGTTGTTGGTGTTGTCACCAACAACCATTTTATAAAAGTATATCCCGCTTGCAAGAATCGTTCCATCAAACTGAACCTCATAACTGCCTGCTATTTTGTATTCGTTAAAACTGAAAACTTCTTTGCCAACTATATCAAAGATCTTAATTGAAACATTATCATCGTTAGGTAAGTCAAATTTTATGTTAGTTGTTGGATTGAACGGATTTGGATAATTCTGATACAGTTTATAAATTTCGGGTATTTCGTTTGATATAGGCTGAATACCGATAACACACAAAGGATTTACGTAGCCAAGTGAACCTATTGGAGGAGTGACTAAAGTATCTAAAATAGGAATATTGGTAACTGTTGGGACTGAACTCCCCAAAATTCCACCAATATCTACTGAAATGTTATGAGAAACAATGTTACCGCATGTATTTCCATTGTTATCAAACCTTACAATGTACATACCTATTGTTCCTATATTACCTATAAAGCCTGCTGCAGCATATCCCCCATCATTGGTTTGAATTATTGAGTATGCATAAGTTTGACCGGGTACGCCGTCTACAACTCTACTCCATTGTAGCATGCCATCAGCAATGAGCTTCACAATCAGCATACCTTCGCCACCTCCGGTATAGCCAGCAACCACATAACCACCATCAATAGTTTGTACGATAGAATATGCACGATCTAAATAAACTGACAGAACTTTGGTCCATTGAAGCAAACCACTGTTATCTAATTTCACGATATACATTTTATCACCGTTTCCGAATGATGAAGTTTTGCCAGCAACAGCATAACCACCATCAGAAGTTTGTACAATCGAATAAGCAAATTCCCGATCTGCTCCGCCTATTGTCCTTGTCCATTGCAGAGAACCATTTGAATCAAGCTTTACGACGAACATATCGAAATCACCTGCTCCAAAAGATCTGGTGGCACCTGTTACAACAAAACCACGATCAGTTGTCTGTTTAATTGAACGAGCATAAGATTCACCTTCTATATTTTTACTCCACTGCAACCCGCCCATGTTATTTAGTTTAACAATAATCATTCTAAAGGTACCCCCGCCTTCGCCAGGGGATATAACAGCAGCATATCCTCCATCAATAGTTTGGATAATTGAATATGCGGCATCAAGAAATCCATCGAATAAAACCCTTGTCCATTCTATATTTCCAACAGATGTTAACTTTACAATAAACGGACCAGCTATACCGGGTCCAAATGAATTCCCAAAGCCTGAGAC
>CAZOAP010000254.1:0-5036 GCA_964577645.1 uncultured Ignavibacteriales bacterium | reverse complement strand
CCTGATTAAGCTCAATTGCCCGTTTCCAGTCACTGATAGCACCTTTGTAATCCTTTAACTTAAAGCTTGCATAACCCCTGTTGTAATATATATCGTAATTATCAGGCTCCTGTTCAAGTGCTTTTGTATAATCTGTATATGCATTCTGATACTCTTTTATGGAGTAGTAGCAGTTTCCGCGGTAGAAAAATGATTCACTTGTACCGCCTGTTTCAAGAACGGTAGAAAAATCACTGATAGCTTTATTATATTCCTTTAATTTGAACCTTGCGTACCCACGGCTGTAATAAGCGCTAATATCATTACTGAATTTCTCAAGATATTTCGAGAAATTTATTTCAGCTTCTTTGTAATTTTTATTCTCGCTTGCAAGGGTACCAATTTCATAATATTTTACGGGGTCAGTTACTTCTGCAATAGTTGTATTTTCATTTCCAAGCAGATTTAATACATCGTTGATAGGAACAGCAAAATACAGGCTTCCTTCATGCTGCCCGCTTACTGAAAGTCCTATCAGCTCACCTTTGGAATTTACAACTGCACCGCCGCTTGAGCCGTCTGTTATGGGACAGGTCATCTGGATAAGCTTAACATTATTCTCATCGGTTCTGAAGCCGCTGATAATGCCTTCTGAGATAGAATTCTCGTACCCCTCGGGTGACCCGACTGCATATACTCTTTGTCCGGCTTTTAAGCTGCCGCTGTTTCCGCATGTTATGGGTGTAAATGATGCATCTTCGATCTTTAAGATAAGTATATCTTTAACCTCATCGTATTTAAATACTTTTACGTTCCTCAGCTCTTTTGAGTAATGCTTGATATCAATTTTGGAGGCATCTTTGCAGACATGGTAATTAGTAACAACCATGCCGTCATTATTGATAACCACACCAGAGCCCTGGAACACATTCCCGAGGTTATCGTAAGCCATTATGACCACAACAGAATTATCTACTTTTTCGTAAATTTTCTCGGCTGAAAGTTCATTATTGGATACAGGCTGCGAATACATCCTGACGCAAACCAAAACGAACAAAAGGGGAGTTAATCTGATATATCTTTTAATCATGTTTCTCCAAAAGTCCATTAAGGCAAATATAATGAAAATTGTTGATTTACAAACAATAATTTTTAATTCAACATTTAAAATTTCCTTAAATTGTATTATATTTGGTATATGAAAGCCTTAATGTTAAATGAATTATTACATACCTTTATTCCAAAACAATCCGGTTTTGAAACTTTAATACTTAAAGAACATTCACATTTGGTTATTTGTTCTGTTATCCTGAAATATAATTAAGAACATAGGATCATTAACAATTACCTGTAAATTTAAATATTAATAATTATGAAAATCTTAAAATTCATATCCGCAATTTCACTTTTATTCTTTTTATTTCTGCTGGCATGTTCAGATGATATAACCAAAACAGGCAGCGGTAATACAGTGATAATTGATCCGACAATTACGCATACAGATCAGTTTGGCAATGTGCTTGGTGGCGATACAACTGACTGGTGCAGTAACTCAAGTACACTGTTCAGATTTTTTCCCGCATATCCAAATCCGGCAAATGATACTGTGAAGCTGAGATTCCAGGACCCTGAACACGATACTATCAGCATCCTATACATTATGCCAAATGGAGATACATCATATTTTATAAGAGACCAGGTGCTTACACCCGGCAATTACGAAGTATTCTTTAATTCCAGAGAACATTCGTTTTATTTTGGAGTTATGAGATTTTTAATCAGATCAAAACGTTTCCCTGAAGGCGAAGATTATTGCCGGTATTTTGGAGATGTGCAGTTTTATTGAAAAAATTATATATTGTGTCAGGTCTTAGGACCTTACACGAACAAAAGATTTCCATTTTTGAAGATTTTTGGTAATATAAGTATGCTTTTTGCAGATTTTATTCAAATTTTAATAATTATATTGTATTATTAGATAATACATGATTATCAGTGCAAGTAATGACAGAGTCATAAACCCCATTATTCCTTAACTTGACTATTTCGTAAAAAATCGCTAATTTTGTAGTTTCTAATAAGAATGCCGCTCATCCAATGCCACCTAAGGCAAATGAGCGCAGAAATTTATTTTAGTAAATTAAGACTAAGGTAGGAATATTACGTGCCAACAATCAACCAATTAGTACGCAAAGGTAGAAAAGTTTTAAAGTATAAAAGCAAATCACCGGCGCTGGAATCATCACCTCAAAAAAGAGGAGTATGCACAAGAGTTTATACAACAACACCAAAGAAACCTAATTCAGCTTTAAGAAAAGTTGCAAGGGTACGCTTAAGTAACGGTATGGAAGTAACAGCTTATATCCCCGGTGAAGGTCATAACCTTCAGGAGCATTCAATTGTTCTTATCCGCGGAGGCAGAGTAAAAGATCTTCCGGGTGTAAGATATCACATTGTAAGAGGTGCGGTTGATTCATCTGGTGTTGCCGATAGAAAACAGGCCCGTTCAAAATACGGAGCAAAGAAAGCAAAAGCTGCCGGTAAGAAATAATCTGCCACGGCTTCAGCAGTACTTACATGTTTTACATTTTAAGAATCAGTATAAGAAAAATAAAATTATATATAAGCAGTGAGAAAAAGAACAGCAAATAAAAGACAAAGAGGTACTGACAGGATATTTTCAGATGTTCTTGTCGGAAGGTTCATTAATTGCATAATGTATGACGGCTTAAAGCAGAAGGCTGAAAGAGTTGTGTATGATGCATTTGATATCATAAAAGAAAAGCTCAATACAGAGCCTGTTGAAGTGTTCAAAAAGGCTATTCACAATGTTGAGCCTTCACTTGAAGTACGCTCAAGAAGAGTAGGCGGTTCAAACTACCAGGTACCAACAGAAGTAAGGCCTGAGAGAAGAAAAGCGCTTGCTATAAAATGGATCTTAACCTATGCAAGGGCTAAAGCCGGCAAATCAATGGCTGAAAAGCTTGCAGGAGAGCTTATGTCAGCTGCCAACAATGAAGGCAGTGCTGTAAAGAAAAAAGAAGATGTACACAGGATGGCTGAAGCTAATAAAGCTTTCGCACATTTCAGGTGGTGATCTTTTTTTAATAAGCCCTTTTTAAGTTTTTTGAAAATATAAAAATAGAATAGAAAGCATAATAGTTTAATGCCCAGAAAAGTATCATTAGAGAAGACAAGAAATATCGGTATCATGGCACACATTGATGCCGGAAAGACAACTACTACAGAGCGTATTCTGTATTACACCGGCCGTTTACACAGGATGGGTGAAGTACATGAAGGCGCTGCTACTATGGACTGGATGGAACAGGAAAAAGAGCGCGGTATCACAATTACCAGTGCCGCTACAACATGTTTCTGGAAAGATCACAGGATAAATATTATTGATACACCGGGCCACGTTGATTTTACCGCAGAAGTTGAGCGTTCATTAAGAGTGCTTGACGGTGCAGTTGCACTGTTCTGCGCAGTAGGTGGTGTTGAGCCGCAGTCTGAAACCGTATGGAGACAGGCTGATAAGTACGGCGTTCCCCGTTTGGCATTCATCAATAAGATGGATAGAACAGGCGCTGATTTTTATCATGTGCTTGATATGATGAAGGAAAGACTGAAAGCGAACGTTGTTCCGCTTCAGCTCCCTATTGGTTCAGGCGATATTTTCGTTGGACAGATAGATCTTATCACAATGAAAGCGCTGATATATAATGCCGATACATTGGGCCAGACATGGGAAGAACAGGATATTCCTGCTTCTCTAGTAGAAAAAGCAAAAGAATACCGCCAGATGCTGCTCGAGTCAGTTTCTGAGGTTGATGATACTTTGCTCAATAAATTCCTTGATGGCCAGGAAATATCCGAAAAGGAAATTAAAAAAGTTTTAAGGGAAGCTACACTTAAAGTGAAGATCATTCCCGTGCTTTGCGGTTCATCATTCAAGAACAAAGGCGTTCAGTCTTTGCTTGATGCAGTTCTTGATTACCTGCCGACCCCAAAGGATATCGGCGAGGTATGGGGACATCATATTCACACTGATGACCACATCACAAGAAATGTTTCTGATGACGAGAAATTCTCTTCACTTGCTTTCAAAATTATGACAGACCCGTTTGTAGGCAAGCTTACATTCTTCAGGGTTTATTCAGGTGTTCTGAAATCAGGTTCATATACATATAATCCTGTTTCAGGCAAGAAAGAAAGAGTGGGAAGGCTGCTGCAGATGCATGCGAACCACCGCGAAGATATTGAAGAAGTATATGCAGGCGATATTGCTGCTGCAATTGGATTAAAGAATACAAAAACAGGCGATACACTGTGCGATGAAGGTGACCCTATCGTTCTTGAGAGAATGACATTCCCTGAGCCGGTTATCTCAATTGCAATTGAGCCTAAAACCAAAGCTGACCAGGACAGGCTTTCTGAATCTCTTGGCAAGCTTGCAGATGAAGACCCCACACTTCGTATTTCAACAAACGAAGAAACAGGCCAGACTATTTTGGCCGGTATGGGCGAGCTTCACCTGGAAATTATTGTTGACCGCTTAAAACGTGAATTCAAAGTTGAAGCTAATATTGGTAAACCGCAGGTTGCTTACAAAGAGACCATTACCAAGAAAGTTGAGCAGGAAGGCAAGTTCATCAGGCAGTCAGGCGGTAAAGGACAGTTTGGCCATGTATGGATCACACTTGAGCCGAATGAAAAAGGCAAAGGATTTGTATTTGAAAATAAGATCGTTGGCGGTTCAGTTCCAAAGGAATTTATTAAACCTACAGAACAGGGAATTGAAGAAGCTATGAAAAACGGTGTGCTTGCAGGATATCCGGTTGAGGATATTAAAGCTACACTGTTTGACGGTTCATTCCATGATGTTGACTCATCTGAAATGGCATTTAAGATCGCAGGTTCAATGGCATTTAAGGCGGGAGCTTTAAAAGCCGGTCCGATCATATTAGAGCCGATTATGAAAGTTGAAGTTACCACACCTGATGAATATATGGGTGATATAATGGGTGACTTAAGCTCCAGAAGAGGAAAGATAG
>CAZOAP010000253.1:0-5041 GCA_964577645.1 uncultured Ignavibacteriales bacterium | reverse complement strand
CATCCCGGTTGTGATGTATGGGTGAGTTTTTGCATCGATATCAGGGTTTACACGAATTGATATCCTTGCAATCACCCCCAGCCTGTGAGCTATTTCAGAAATTACTTTAATTTCCTGCAATGATTCAACAGTAAAGTTGAAAATATTTTCTCTCAGTGCATACTCTATCTCTTCATCAGTTTTACCGACCCCTGTGAAAGTTATTTTATTCCTCAGATAACCAAACTTGAGCGCTAAATAAAGCTCACCGCCTGATGCTATTTCTGCCCCGGCACCTTCTTCAGCCAGAAGCTTCAATATTTCAGGGTTTGAGTTAGCCTTAATTGCATAACAGTTGATGAAATCAAGCTTTGAATTAACAAGCGGCTGGTTGATCTCACGGTAATTCCTTAATATCTGGTTCTTGCTGTAAATATAAAGCGGAGTGCCGAATTCTTTTGCAAGATCCTCTACAAGGAAATTTTCTGCGTAAAGATGGTTATCTTTGATATAAAAATGGTTCATACAGATTATTTAGTTCATATAAATTAACTGCAAAAATAAACTTTTGTAAGGACTAATGAAATGTAATAAATGAAATAGATCAAAAAAATGAAATATAGAAAATAAAAAAGCTGCCCGAATCATTAGGCAGCTTTTTTTGCCGAACTGTACATCTGCAGATAAAATCAGCTTTTGCTTAGTGTCACAAATTCATTAAGTAATTCCTCTTTGGCTTTATCAACAATTGTTGTAACCATTTTCTTTGAAGCATAATGAATTTGCGGGTCAACATATTTCTGGATATTTTTCCATAGTGCCTCTTCAAATATGTTTAAAGCAATTTGGATCTCTTCTACTTCAAATCCTGATGCAAATCTTTCATCCGAGATCAGGTCCATGTAGCCTATCATGTCATCACAACTTTTGGTTTCGATGCATTTGGTAAGCGCAAGCAACAGGTTTGAATATTTTTTGTGTATTTCTTCGAGGCGGAACTTACTGTAGTGAGGAAGCTGTACCCTCATCAGAGCGTTTGTTGATTCTTGAAGGATCAGTTCAGGCTTGTTGTAAATTAATTCCAGAAGTGTCATATTGTAACCCCTCTTTTCAAATTTAGTGTATGATTCCAGTAGAAAATAATTATCTTTTTAAACCGTTGAAATACAATAAATACTTCTCAAAAAACGGGTGCGAGAAATATCATGTTTCAGGGTGATAAATATATACAAATAAAAAAGCTGCTTAAAAAGCAGCTTCAAAATTTTACACTGACCTGTTAAACACGGAATTTCAGCCGCGTTCAAGCATTGCATATTCACCGATCATTTCCTGTTTTGCCTTGCTGATTATACAGGTTATAAGTTTCATTGCAGAGACCTGCTTATCCATGTCAACCAATTCAGCAATGTTCTTCCATACTGCTTCTTCCAAAATATTGATTGCGGTCTGTACCTCTGTAGGTTCAAAGCCCATTTGAAATCTTTCATCAGAAAGCTTATCCACGTATGGCACCAGGTCATTGCATGAATTATTTTCAACGCAGGTTGTGATATCCTGAAGCAGCTTTTTGAACTTTGCGTGAATATCTGATTCTTTGAATTTCCGGTAATGCGGAAGCTGGGCTCTGACCAGGGAATTAGTTGCATCTAGCAGGATCCGATCGGTCTTGTTGTATAATAGATCCAGTAGTGTCATTTTTTTTACCTCTGAAAGTTGTAAAAAAATTTCACTTTAAATTTAATTAATTTATATCCGCTATGAAACACTATTTTACCTGCCAAAGAAAAATCATAAAATAATATGATATGTATCCTGTAACAGGGAATAAAAAAAACCGGGTATTTTTTACCCGGCCTTTATGTTTTGTGATCATACTTTATTGTTATTAATAATCCATACCGTCATCGCCATTATCATCATTATTGTTATTATCTTTTTTCTTCCCTTTGTTCCTGTCCGGTCCCTTTTTATCATCCTGGCCGAAGCGGTAACTGATATTCAGGAAGAATGTTCTGGAATCCCTTGAACGTTCAAATGTTTCTGAAAATCCCGTTCCGTATATATTGGCTTTGAATTTAGCCGTGTTGAAAATATCACTTACCTTAAATGTTAAGCTCAGTTTTTTATCAAACAGATCTTTTTTAAATGCAGCATCAAGCATAGTGAACGGTTCAAACGTACCCTGTGCCGAAATATTTTTACCTGAGTAAAAATAAGAAAGCTGAAGGCTCATATCAGAAGGTAATATAAGTGTTGACATTGCCCTTGCTGACCATGAATAACCGCTGTTTGATAGACCCGAGCCAAGGTTGGATGCATCAATTTCTGTTTTGTAATAACTGAACGTTCCGTTAAGCGACCAGAATTTTACGGGATTAGCATTAAGTATCAGCTCACCGCCGTATGATTTTGACCTGTTATAATTGACAAAAGTTGAAAGTGTTGTGATACTGTCTATCAATGTTCTTGACCTGGATATCTGGTCCTTTGTCTGCCTGTAGAATACGGTAGGTGTGATCGTAGCAAAAGGCAGGTACTGAATGAAGCTCATCTCAAGAGCATCTGTAAATTCAGGGTTCAGGTTCGGGTTACCCTGAGATAAATTATTTGTGCCTCCCATATTTGATACTGAAACGAACGGGTTAAGCTGTCCAAGCCTTGGACGGTTAACTCTTCTTGCATAGCTTAACTGGATCTCGCTGGACTTGCTTAATTTCTGCGATATGCTTGCACTTGGGAAGAAATCAATATAGCTGCGGTCAAAAGTCTGGCCATTATTAGTTAATTCTCCCTTTACAATTGTCTGCTCAACCCTTGATCCTACTGAAAAACCGAAATCTCCAATTTTATCTGTAAATATTCCGTATAGAGCATGTATCTGCTCTTTATAAATGAAATGATTAGATGAATTATAATCGGTTACAAACTGGTTTGAAGGATAGTCAAACAGCTCTACCCTGAAATCATCATCACGTTTTTTATAGCTTCCCCTGTAACCTGTCTCCAGCTTTGCATCTTTACCGAACGGATGGGTATAATCAATCTTTGCTGTGTATGAATCATTTATCTCATTTGAAAATTCGTTCCTGTTTGCCGGATCATTTACAACCGGGGTCACATAGGTATCATATGTATTTGATATTTCATCATCTTTATCTCTTGAGTATGAAAGATCAGCCGTAAAAAGCTGCTGCGGATTTTTAAACCTTAACATATAATTTGCGTTCAGGTCCAGGTCATAGCCTTTATCTTCTGATGTAGTTGTATTGAAAAATTGTGAAGTCAATGTGCCGCCGTTATTATATAACAGGTCATTGCTTACATCATATCGGCTTCTGTTTGAACCGCGGTAACCGAATGAAAATCCAAGTGTACTTATCTGGCTTAAGTAAAGATCAAGGCCAAGCTTTGCAACATGTCCTTTCATCCTTCTTCTTCCTGTGTTTGTTTCATCGTTTAAATATGAATCAGTGCTTAAATAATTATACCTGCTGCTGAAGCCGTCTGATGTCATTTGACGTGAATTATAACCATAATTCCCGAAAAAATTATATTTATTGTTCTTAAGTGCAAAGCTTAATTGCCCGCTGTATTTATCACCGGTTCCCACATTTAAGCCCAATGTTCCGTTATAGCCAAGACCTTTGTTCTCATTTTTCTTCATCACAATATTTATTATACCTGATGAACCTTCTGCTTCAAATTTTGCTGAGGGATTCGTGATAAGCTCAACACTTTCAACCTGTGTAGCAGGTATCTGTGCAAGCAGGTCACCGCGGTTTGTACCGTCAAGCCCTGAGGGCCTGCCATCTATCATTATTTTAACACCTTCTGAACCTCTTAAGCTGACATTGTTATCCTGGTCAACTGTAACTGAAGGTATCTCCTTTAACAGATCGATTACAGTATTACCCTGGTTTGTAATATTTTTTCCAACATTAAAAACTTTTTTATCGGGCTTAAACTCTATCTGGCTTTTTTCACCTTCAACAACAATTTCATCTGTAGTTGTTGTACCGGTTGAAAGTTTTATGGGATCCAGTGTAACATTTATGCTGCTTGGATTAACTGTTACTCCGCTTACTATTGAATAGTTATAACCCACAAGGTTTGCTTTAATATAATACCTTCCAAAAGGAATATCTGTAAGCGTGAATTTTCCTGCAGCATCAGTCTGTGTTCCTTTTACAAGGGATGAATCTTTGATCCTGTTAACAGTAATATCAGCTCCTTCAACAGGTGCCCCGGATGATTTATCAATTACAGTACCTGTTACTGAACCGCTTTTATCCTGTGAGTGAAGGGATGTTAATGCAGCGAGAATAAAAAAAACAGCTGTGGTCACTATAATTTTAAGAGCGAAATTCCTGAAGAAATTTTTCATTGCCTGTTTATTTTAATATTCATTTTAATCTGTTATATACTTCAACACTAAAATAACTCTCAGAGGTTCATTTTGCTGTAACATTATGTAACTGTGATGTATATAATGGTAAATCAGGCAATTTTACTTCATTTTAACAGAATTACATCCTGCAAATGCTGCCAGTAAATTGAGCTTTTCCAGATATTTTGAAGAAAACTCCGTATCCGTTTTAAAATCACTCTCCCAGAATTCATTTATTATCCTGAATTCACCTGTTTTTCTGTCAGCTTTTGCATCAACCCTGCCTGCAAATTTATTACCATATAAGACGGGTAAACAGAAATAACCATATTTCCTTTTAGCCGCAGGTACGTAGCACTCTATTAAATAGTCAAAACCAAAGAGTGCCTGCAGTCTTTTCCTCTGTATTACTATATTATCAAAAGGTGAGAGAATATGCAGATCAGAATTGATTTCTGATTTACTTAGAGTACCCAGAATTTTATTAGTACTGTAATATACTTCACCCGGTAACCCGTTAACACGGACACGGATAAGTTTTTTTTCTTCAAGCAGCCTGGTTATAGTTTTTTTGGTTGCGGGCCGGTGGTGATGCCTTAAATATGTAAGCTCTTTTTCTGAAGAAATACCGTTGGCATTAATAGATTTAAGTATCAAATGCTCTGAAAGCTC
>CAZOAP010000252.1:0-5080 GCA_964577645.1 uncultured Ignavibacteriales bacterium | reverse complement strand
CAACAGGTGTGCTGAACACAGGTGACTCGGTCAATGTTACATATTCACAAATTTTAGATAGTGCAGGTTTAAGGCAGTACATTGCAGTTGTTAATTACGCACTTGATGAAGATACTTCAAATAATAAATATGTGGCATCAATAGAAGTTGCAGGAGGCTCAACAGCCGGCAGGGTTATTATTAATGAGATCATGTATGACTTCCCCACAGGTGAATGCGAATGGGTTGAGCTGTATAATAACTCTGACTCAGTTGTAAATTTAAAGAACTGGAAGATATCAGATAACTCATTAACGCAGGTTATAATAACAGCCAATGATTATTTTATGAATCCGCAAAGCTATGTTGTGATTAGCCAGAGCGGAGCAATATATGCAAATCATACTCAAATTGATTCATCAAAGGTAATTACAAATTCATCTTTGCCTTCACTTAATAATACAGGTGATGCAGTTGTAATATACAAGATCAACGGAGCGCTATCTGACAGGGTTGATTATTCACCAGACTGGGGCGGCACGAAAGTTTCGCTGGAGAGAATTAATATTAACGGTGTTTCAGGTGATTCAAGCAACTGGGCAAGCTCAATCGATTGTGAAAAATCAACACCAACGCGTGTTAACTCGATAAGTGCAGCTGTGCATTACCAGAGAAATGACCTGGTGATAAATGAAATTATGGCAGCCCCGTTAACAGGTGACCCGGAATATATTGAGCTTTATAATCCAACAAATCAGACAATCAATATTGTAGGCTGGCTGTATTCTGAAACAGGCGGTACAAAAGGAATTACAGATACATGTTCAGCATTAATTAAGCCCGGTATGTATGCAGTTATTGCAGCTGATACAAATATCTATAATGCTTTCCCGTATTTGCGCACACCGGACTCAACACAAAAAGTGTTCATAGCTGGTTCACTTGGTTTGAATAACGATGCTGACCTTGTAAAAATTGCTGATGTTTTCCGCACTATGATAGACAGTGTATATTATTCAGATAACTGGTATAATCCAAATCTCCCCGGAAGCGGCAGGTCACTGGAGAAAATAAATCCCGCACTCAACGGAAATGACGGAAAGAGCTGGAGCAGCTGCACAAATCCAAACGGCGGCTCACCCGGCTTAAAGAACAGTATATTCACCAACAGCACAACCCAGCAGGGTGAAATTACAATTTCACCGAACCCGTTTTCACCTGATAATGACGGATTTGAGGATTTTACTATTATAAGCTACAAGCTTAAAAATACTGTATCACAGGTAAGAATGAAGATATTTGATGTTAAAGGAAGACTGATAAAAACAATAATGAATAACCAGGCATCAGGCCAAAGCGGGCAGGTTGTTTATAACGGGCTTGATGATGATAACAGGAAGCTAAGGCTTGGTATATATATAGTGTTCCTAGAAGCATTGAACGACCAGAACGGTGTAGTTGAAACAATAAAAACTACCATGGTAGTTGGCGCAAAATTATAATTTAAGAGCTTCAGGGGTAAATGGCTAAAACCGAACCAAAGAAAACCGCAGCACAGAAAAAAACTGAAAACAGTATAGCAAAAATAAGTAAAAAAACTGCTTATATCATTTTAGCTGTTGTTACATTTGCTGTATACGCCAATTCACTATCAAATGAGTTTGTTTTTGATGATGAATCCGTGGTGCAGGGTGACCCTACCATTACAACGCTTTCAAATATACCGAAATTCTTTACCGGTGAGCTTGGCTTCCATAAAGTAATTGGTGCTTATTACAGGCCGGTAGTTTCTTCAACTTATGCTATTGATTACTCCATATGGCAGTACAATCCATTGGGTTTTCATTTAACCAATGTTTTGATGCATATTATAAATGTACTCTTATTCTATTCACTGCTGCTATTGATGTTCGAAAAATTCCAGTCAAAGTACAAAGATTATGCAATACTCATATCGGTTCTTATTTTTGCCGTTCACCCTATACACACTGAAGTAGTTGCGTGGGTAAGCGGCAGGACTGACGGGCTTTCATGTACTTTCTTTTTTGCAGCATTTATTTATTACCTTAAGTACAGTAAGGAACCCAACAATAAAAATCTGATACTTACACTTGTACTTTATCTCTTTTCGCTCCTTGCAAAAGAAATGGCAATTACATTACCGGCAGTTATCATTTTGTATGATATGATAGTCAACAGAAGTGAGATTAAGGAGCTTCTGAAAAAAAGAATGGTGATGTATGTATCGCTTATTGTGCTCTCAGGTCTTTTTATGCTCTTAAGATGGTATGCACTCAGCCAGGTAGTACCAAGGCAGACATATTTCTATTTCTACGGACGTGATACTATGACTGCAATATTAACAATGCTGCAGACACTGCCTTTATATTTCAGGCTTTCAATTGCCCCGTACGGAATGCTTTATCATTACAGCGGGTATTTGCCGGATATTAAAAGTATAACAGAGTTTGCTGCTTTATATTCAATATTCTTCATTGTGATATTGCTTGGTGCTGCAGTGTACTTTATTAAGAAAGCGCCGTATATAGCATTCAGTATTATAATTTTCTTTGTAACATTAATGCCGGTAATGAACATAGTTCCGACCATGAACTTCATGGCTGACAGGTTCCTTTATATCCCTTCAATGTTCGTAAGTGTTATTATTGCATCGGTGCTGTTCAGGTATTTTACGCAGAAGAACTATAATGTTGTAATGGTACTTTCAGGTGCGGTACTGATATTATTCAGCTATATGACAATTACACGTAATGCTGAATGGAAAACCAATGACATATTGTTTAAGAGTGCAGAAGGCAGGCCGGGAACTGTCACCTATATAAATATAGGCAACATATATGCTAACAGCGGAAACTTTGATGTTGCCGAGGTATATTACAGGAAAGCGCTTGACCTGAGGAAAGAATCAGTGATAGGGCATAACAATATTGGCAAGATATTTATGGTAAAAGGCAATTTTGACAGTGCTTACTACTATATTAATGAAGCATATAAGCTTGATACTCTTTCACCTGAGCCGCAATTTACATTTGCACAAATGTACCAGCGGAAAGGTGATGTAAAGGAATCAATAAAGTGGCTTGAAAAACTGGTGGCATTTGCACCAAATTATAACAATGCATCACAAATGCTGCAGGAACTAAAGAACGCGCCGCCCCGGCAATTATTACAGCAGCAGCAAAACAGCAGCCAGCAGCAAATGCCCGTGCTGAAAGATGAAAGCCTTGAAAAGCTGAGAGTACTTGAAGAATCATCATACAAAAATTACCAGGCGAAGAACTATGATAAAGCTATAGAAGAGCTGAATGAATTAATAAAGATCTCACCCGAAAGGTCATCCGGATACTATAATAATATAGGTATGTGTTATATGGACCAGGAAATGTACCCGAAGGCAATTGAAAATTTTGAGAAGGCTGCACAAAAGGATGCTAAGTTCTCTTCAGCATATAATAATATGGGCACTTGTTATGAAAGAATGAATAATATTCCCAAAGCAAGGGAAAGTTACAGCAAGGCTGTAGAAGTTGACCCCAATAACGAGCTTGCAAAACAGAATCTGGCAAAGCTGAAATAGACTATAATCAAATTGATTACTTTATTAATATCATTTTTTTTGTTTCAGTAAATCCGCTGGCAGTAAATTTATAAAAATATATCCCGCTGGAATGTTCCGAAGCATTCCATTCAACAGTATATATTCCCGGGGAATATTCATTATCGGTTAATATATCTATTAATTTCCCTTCTATATCAAATATTTCAATTTTTATAATACATGTACCGGGTACAGAAAACTTAATGCTTGTAACTGGATTGAACGGATTGGGGAAATTCTGGCCAAGTGAAAATTCAGAAGGTGAACCATGTGAACCGGTATTTACAAATGTTAAACCGCCATCAGTAGTTTTAAGTATCGTTCCGTATTCACCCGCTGCATAACCTGTATTTTGATCAGTAAATATAATTTTATTTAAATTGTTTGATGTGAAGCTTGGTGCAGTTACCCAGTTAACTCCGCTGTTTGTTGAATAAAGCATCAATCCTAAAGAACCAACTGCCCAAATAACGCCGTCATTTTTCATATAAATATCATAAAGTTCTTTATTTGTGGATGAAGTATATTCGTTCCATGTTATTCCAAAATCAGAAGTTCTTAATACTCTGCCGGAATCACAGCAAATAATACCAACACCTGAATTTCTTAAATGAACCCCGTTTAAAATCCGGTTACTTGTTTGAATCGTCCAGTTTAACCCGTTATTAGTGGTTGAAAATATCTTTTTTACATTGCCTGAATAAGGGTAGGAAATAATTATCCCCGTATTTTCATTTATAAAACTGAAATTTTTTAAGTTATACTGCGATTCGGTTAAATAATCATACCAGCCGCCTCCTGAATTATTGATTATTTTATTCCCGAAATTACAAAGCACAGTATTACCGGCACCGCCTATTTTATAGTATTCTGCATAGATCTCATATAAACTCGTAGTCCATGAAATTCCCCCGTCATTTGATACTAATATAGAACCTGTATACCCATGTCCTGCATACCCATCACCTTTTGTTACATAAATAGTATTTGAATCCTTGCAATACACAGATCTTACGTAGGTATTTGGACCTTCAAAATATCCGTTGTTACTCATACCTTTTATATTCCATTTATTGCCGCCATTTGTTGTAAGCCAAACCTGCTCTTGAGAACCGACAATGGCTACCCTATCATTTCCTGAAAAGGATATATCGATACAGTTATTTAAAGAGCCACCTGTTATATCCCACGTTGTATTATTAATATCGTTAATATGATGCAATATTTTACCGCTTAAACCTGCAGCATAAAGATTGTTGGTATCCAGAATAATAACAGAATAATTACCCTGGGATAAATAATTTGATGGACCTATTGATATCCACGTCTGCCCGCCGTTTGTAGTCTGAACTATGGGCATTGAATTACCTGAACCCAGGCCAAATTTATTATCAGAAAACACAGCATAAGAAGGAATAAACAAACCGGATAATATTTGGGTCCAGTTTAAGCCACCATTAACGGTTTTATATGATGAATAAT
>CAZOAP010000251.1:0-5081 GCA_964577645.1 uncultured Ignavibacteriales bacterium | reverse complement strand
CAATCGCTTCAAAGGGTAACGTTCTTTCATTGTGGTCCTAAAATAAATAATCTGAAATATTATTTCTCTTGTAAACAGCTCCGTCAGGAGCATAATGTTTGTAGAATTTAATATACGATACGGTTTAGCTCCGTCAGGAGCGGCATGTTTTCTCAGATTCCTTTTGCTGCAAAAATAATCATCCTGATTTCATACCTTATAAATAAATATTAATTATATTAATTTGTTTGATATGATAAAAAGAAACTGGTTTAAAATTGTAATATTCCTGCTACTGGGTATGCAGTCAGCTTATTCCCAGCAGGAGTTTGTTATCGGTGAGTTCACTGTGCAGAAAATACTTGACGGCGATACATTCAGGTTTGAGGGACTGGATAAATCAACACGTTTAATGGGTATTGATACAGAGGAAACATGGAAAGATGCTGAAGCAGAGATGAAGGTAAACGATATAGCCAGCCACTGGCCGGAGGTTTATGCCAGTCAAAAGGATTCCTCGGGCAAGCCTGCCAAGGTTGACTCCCCTTTTGGCTACTACACATGGCAGTGGACGAAAGAGCTTTTCAAAGATGTTGTTAAAGTGAGGCTTGAAGTTGATGATTACAAACGCGTGATAGATATGTTCAACCGGTATCTTGTATATATTATAGGCATCAAATCCGATGGTACTGAATTCAATTATAACCTTGAGTGCGTAAAAAGAGGATACTCGCCTTACTTCAGTAAATACGGTTATGTTGCAAGGTTTGATAAGGAGTTTAAAGCTGCACAGGAATATGCACAGAAGAACAAGCTTGGTATATGGAGCGGCAAGGAGCTTTGCTACCCTGACTATCCCGAGCGGCTTGAGTGGTGGAATAAGCGCGCTGAACAGATAAAACGCTTTGAAACAGAATATGCAGGCAAGCCCGGATATTATAGTATGATGGATATAAGCGATTACAAAAAAATGGCATCGCATGTTGGTGATACTGTTACGGTTTTTGGTAATATATCAAGGGTGGTTACAGATAATAATCCGAAGATAGCGAAGATCGAAATAAATGATGATGATACCATTGACCTTGTATTCTTTAAGAAGCATTATGAGCTAATGGATGAGCTGAAGCTTAACAATCCTAAAGGCTACTATTTATATGTAAAGGGTCAGTTGACAGAATACAAAGGCAAGAAACAGATCATAATTGATGATAAAAGCCAGATATGGGAAGAGTGAAATTGAATAAAAATTATTTATACACTGACACAGTCAATGCACTCCAATAAAAAACCATTCCAAAGAAATTATAGAATATGTTCATAGATACACATGCACATTTGAATTACCCGGATATTTTAAAGGATATTGACAGCGTTTTAAAGCGTGCTGAGGATTCCGGCGTGACTGCAATAATTGTACCCGCTACTACTTACCAAACATCACTCGAAATTGTTGAGCTTGTCGATAAGCATAAAATGCTATATGCCGCTGTTGGTATTCACCCTACCGAGCTTAAGGATTTTGAAGAATCACATTTACCTTTAATTGAAGAATTAGCAAAAGAGAATAAGGTTGCTGCAATAGGCGAAATTGGCCTGGATTATTACTGGGAGCCCTATGATAAAGACCTGCAAATGAAAATAATTCGTGAACAGTTCAATATTGCAAAGCGCTACAATTTGCCAGTGATAATACATAACAGGAATTCCACGGATGACCTGATGCGAATTGTTAGAGAAGAATACGATGGCGGAAAGCTAAAAGGACAATTTCATTCATTCAGTGCTGGAATGGCAGAGGCTAAGGAATGTATAGATATGGGGTTTTATATATCATTTACAGGGAACATTACATATAAGCCAAATGCCGGCACATTGACTGCATATGAGATCGTAAGAAGCACAGATGCATCACATTTATTGCTGGAAACCGATACGCCTTACCTGCCCCCTGTTCCCTATCGCGGCAAACAGAATGAGCCTTCATATGTGAATCACACAGCAGCTAAGATAGCTGAGCTCAAAGGTATGAGTGTAGAGGAATTGGGTGCAATTACAACAGCTAATGCAAAAAGATTGTACGGGATATGATTTCCAATTTTGTATATACCTATATGTCATCCCTACCCCAAAGGGGCTCCTTCGGAGCGGGATTCTAATATCTTTTTTTGTGATTTTTCTACCATTATTTTATCCCTACGGGATTATTTTGATTATGCAGTTCAGTGAGTTTCTCAAAGAGGACTCTGCGAAAATGGAAAAAGATAATATCCCATATTAACACAGCCTTAATAAACTTAACCGAAAAAAAATAGGTTTAACATTAAATTAATATTTCCTTAACCATTAATGATTAATTTTGGGTAATCATAAAACGGTTATGGAATACAAAGATTATTTAAAGCTTCCTGAAATTGAGGATAAGTTCAATTCTATGCTCAACGAGCAGCGTGAGTATTATATGAACAAGAGATTTGAGGGAAATTTTGATAAGGAGCACCGCGAGCTGATGAGCATTAAAATGGCATTTATCACAACTGACCTTTACTTTACTTCAATGCACAGATCAAAGAATAACAAATAAAAAAAGCCCGCCATTTAAATGACGGGCTTTTGAATTTACTTAATATCTGTTAATGGGCATGATAAAAATGATTATATCCCATTGTATTTATCTTTACTTCAAATGACATTCTGTATGTACCGCCAACATTTGTTGCTTCCCTTGGATATATGATACCGTAAACATTTCTGCCGATAAAGTTTGCTGATTTGCCTTTAAGCCAGAATGAATATACAGGCTTGGAGTCTGATGTGCTCATTGGAGCATTGAAATAACCCCATGCACCACCACCGTATGTATCATCTGCTGTGAAATCGATATCAGGTAAAATAGTATCCCTGCCTAACGGAAGCTTGGTGATAGTATCAAACTGAGCCTGTGTCATAGATGCATAAACCCTGTTAAAACGGGTCTGGAATCCCTGGACTAATGAATGTATATCAACAGCATCACCTGATCTTAACATAAAATTAATGCTAGAACCATTTGAATCCACCAAATTAGCATCTTTTGAAGCACTGTCTCTTTCAACAGTGGTACCGTTATACAGGTTAATACTGTTTAAAACGTTGCCAATACCATCAGTAACGCCGATGCTGTCAAAATGTACAACACCTGAATCAACAGTAGGTGTTAATACGTTTCCTGAATCATCGCAGCCGTTTAAAACAGAAAAACTGACTGCTACTGCTATCAAGAAAGCAAATATATATTTAAAATTAGTTAAAATTCTCATTTTCTCTCCTTTATTTATTTTCTCCTTAAAACCTTTGATAATTGATACAAAAATACAGATTTACAGTTCAAACTTCAATCCTGTATAGATATTTATTGTTGATGTGGTCATTCTCTTTACAAGCTCATTATTGCTCAGGTTATTTAAACCGCCGTATTCATAGCTTCCGCCAAGCAGTACACCCATATATTTGTTGAACATATATGCAAACTGAAGCTCACCGGTTAGACCAAGATCAAAGTTCTTAGCTTTGTACTGCGTGTTCTCATCCTGTGACATTAAGAGTCCGAAGTACGGCCCAAGATTTCCTTCAACTCTTACTTTATCACCCACATTGAAATCAAAATATATCAAAAGCGGGATATTGAAGTAATTCAGGTTGGTTTTATTCCCGTTGGAGCTTTCAAACCCTTTGCTGCCATAAGCAAAACCTGTTGTGAAGCCAAATCCGAAGAAATTGAGTGAAAGTGTAGCCCCAAGTGAGGGTCCGACTTTTGATGATGTTGTGGTAAGCTGACCTGTTGTATCAGGTTTGTTAAGCTCAAATGTTGTATTAGCAATGCCAACCCCGACTTTAAAATCAGCATCAAGGCTGAAGAGTGCATTGCGCTTTGCAAGAAGCTTTTCAGCTTCCTTTACAACAAGTTTGTTCTTGAAATCATTTTTATCTCCGGCAAATGAGCCTGCTGAGATAAAGCAAAGCATTACAATTACCAGTACTGCCTGTTTGTAAAAAGTAGTTATTTTCATGTTCTCCTTTAGATTGTTATAAATTAATTTTCAGTTTTACAAGGAAATAAAAAATTGCAAAAAAATAGTACTGCTTCAAAGAGTCTGTGACTTTTCAAGGAGTAGTTGCTGCAGCAAAAGAGTTATTTGATACGCAAAAGTTATTAAGTTATTTCTTTGCGTATTCTTCGTAGGTAGTAGAGTGGTCAGGGTCAAAATCCATCAATTTCCTGTAAATTGATTTATCGTAGAAATCAACAAGCGTTGATGCTATTTCAAGATACTTGGTATCGAAAAATTGTTTGATAATAAATGAGCGCACTTCTGTCTTTTTGATCTTGCCTATCATATTAATTGCTTCTGCAATTCTTTCCAGAGCCTGTTTTTTGGTATACTGCAGTGAATCAATTCCCGCAAAGTGGTAGATCCATACAGCTTTACGGAAGTTATCATATTTGGAATTAAGCAGCTCTGCCGGGTAAACACTCCTTGACTGCTTTAAGCTTGAATTATCCACCCATCCTTTGCCATCGCTGTTAGCAATCGCAAGGTTAACAATATTCTGAGCTTTCTGGAATCTTGCAGTGCCTAAATTCGGCTCCCATGAATCATCATCAGAGCCAACTATCATATAGGCATAATAATCCAGGAAGCTTGTCAGGTTATTGTATTTAAGGTCATCATGGTAAAAGCTTTGTCCTTTAACATAATTGAATGACCATGATTCATCCTTTATCCTGAACACGGTTGTAAAATTTTCCGTCTTATAGATATTCCGCTGAACACTTACCACAAGCTGCGCTTCGTAGCTATCAATACCTGTAGCTGTTCTGAAGAAGAAGGAGAAATTACATTTTATCTTATATGGCTTGCCGCGTACATCATTAACAATGTTCTCATCTGTAAAGCGTGTTTTGTTCAGGTAATTCTGTACATCATTTTTAAAGTTTGCAAGCCTGTCCCTGATATCAATATTGATAGCAGATACATCAACATCAACAGTTGCATCAAGCTCCTGTGCTTTTAAAGTGGATATTAAAGCAGGGGTCATGAAAATCACAATTAAAATGCAGA
>CAZOAP010000250.1:0-5177 GCA_964577645.1 uncultured Ignavibacteriales bacterium | reverse complement strand
ATAGTTTTTTCAGCTGATTAGGTTAATTTATTATTACTATTACAAAATTATCAATATCCTTTAAAACTATCAATGAATGTTATTATCCTATTATTGCCGCTCAGCTGTTGCCAATACCCAGGTGTATAATGTTTTCTCCGTACTTATCCTTAAGCAGGTCAATTTGCTTAGGGTTTTGTATTCCGGGGCTTAACGATTCTGTAACACCGCATTGCCATGTTTCCTGGGCATAAATGTGCCCGGTTAATAAAATATAAAAAAAGACTAAAGGTAAATATTTAAGATTTTTCATGATCCTGTCTCCTTTTTTTACGAAATGGTTATTTATTAATTATTTAATCAGTACGGCTTTTTGTATCTCTCTAAAACCAAATGAAGTTTTTAATTCAATAAAATACATCCCTGATGAAAAATTACCGGCATTCCATTTAATGCTGTATGTACCGCTGTTCTGTACCCTGTCTATTAGTATTGCTGCTTCACTTCCTTTAATATCATAGACGGTTATTTTAACCGAGGTATTATTTTTTGATATCTGGTATTTAATGGTTGTTTCCGGGTTAAATGGATTTGGATAAGCAGGGTAGAGCCTGTATTCTTTAGAAGTTTCAGTATTGTTTGCTATTCCTATAACTGTATCAGGGTTCTGGAATCCGCGGACATTACAGTATATATCATAGTTATTTATCCCACCGTTCCTGTCATCTGTCCATGTTGCAAATACTTTATCTCCTGTAAAAAAGATACTGTTAGGGGTTTGTTCTGAACTGCCGGGTGAAGTAGATGGTATCATATAGGGATTTCCAATTGTATTTCCTGAAGGGTTAAATCGTCTGCCCCAGAATTGATCTTTACCGGCATACCTGAAATCCAGCCAGCTAATGTAAAAGTATTTATCTGTTCTCATTGCAATACAGGGTGAACCTGCTAATCCAAAGGAGGTTAATATATCTGCTTTTCTGTTAACATTAATAATATTAGCCAGAGAATCATATAACTGATAATATATCCCTGTTTGATTATTTCTGCTGTCAATCCATGTTAATAAAGTATATCCATAACCGTTTGTCGTAACTCTGGCTCCAACTTGATCAGTATTTGGATCAAGATCATCATTTACTTTAGTGTTTATTCCAACCTTAATTCCATTTGTATTATATCTCTGCATATAAATGTCATTTTTACCGAAGGCAGCAAACCGGTTATCGTTCCACGCTATTACAAAGCTTCCGTCTTTATTCATTGCTATATCAGGAAATTCAGCTATGCTGTTTCCATCCATAACGCTGTCAATACTTCCTAATTTTACACCCGAGCTGTCAAACCTCTGGAAATACACATTCGGCGAGTCATCAAACCTGTTGCCTTTGCTCCAGCATATCACAAACCTTCCTCAACTATCTGAGGAAATGCAATAGCCTGCAGGTGGTACAGATGAGAAAGAATAAGCTGTGTCTATCACTCTTAATGGTGTAGATATTGCTTCGCCATTATTACTAAACCGTTGGTAATAAAACTCATAAAATGTAACAATGTTTGTTGTAGCCCTGGTCCATAAAATAATATATCTTCCATCACTTAAAACAGAAATCTTTGGACTAACAGCGGTATCATGTCCTATTGTAAAATTATTTCCTAATGGAAAGCCTGCTTTGTTGTATCTTTGTCCATACACTCTTATTGGATATTGCTGTTCGGGATATTGCCTGCCATCATTCCATACAATTGTAAAGTTACCTGCCGTATCAACACCTAATTGTGAGTTCGTCTGGTAGCTGTTTATATTATCATCGTTAACTTTAAAATCGGGTATATAGGCATCAAGCCATTGGCTGTAGGCGGCTGCCGCTGTTAAAATTGAGGCAATAAAAATTATTATTCGGATATAATTCGAAAGGAAATTGGATCTTTGGGGTTTTGGGTGCTGCTTTTGCATAATTACTTCTTGTTTAAGTTCAAAGTAATTTAGCCATAATTTCTAAAAAATTTCACTTATTGCCAAATGGCTTAATCTATCCTTATGCAAATATAATATTTACTTCCAGTTATAACAATATTATTGCCGCTCAGCTGTTGCCAATGCCCAGGCGGATAATGTTTTCTCCGTACTTATCCTTAAGCAGGTCAATTTGCTTATAGGGTATCAGGTGGTCGCGGTTAAAGAGGTCAAGATTATAAGCCGAGACCCTGCAGAGATCGTAGACAAAGATGCCGAATGTCCTTATCTTATGCAGCGGGTCAGGCTGGGGCAGGCGCCTGTATATTTCCATGGCATTATGGAAAAGCTCCTTTTCGCTGTTGGTGGCATGGCACAGCCTTACCTTATCGCCGCGGTAACCAAGATCTTCATAGCGTAATGAAAGCCCTATGTGATCGGCAATGAGGTCTTTTGCGCGCATTCTTCTGCATACATACTCAGTCATTCTTTTTATCTCGGTTTCGGCTTTACCTGGCTCATAAATGGCATTTGAAAGTGTGTGGTTGTGGCTGAATGATTTTTCAACACGCTCACCGCTTGCCGCATTGATGCCGCTGGTATCTTCGCCGCGTGCAATTTTGCGCAGTATAACGCCGTTTATGCCGAACTCCTTATGTATTGCGTGGAAGTCTGACCTTGCCAAATCACCGATAGTCATTATGCCAAGCGAGTTCATTCTTATCTCGTTCCTGTGCCCTACGCCCCACATTTTCCTCACCGGGAGGTCATGGATGAAATGCGTGTTCTCTTCCGTTACTATGAATAAGCCATCGGGCTTGTTGAATTTTGTTGCCATCTTTGCGTAGGACTTATTATATGAAAGTCCTATAGATACTGTGAGGTTCTCTATTTTCATTATAAGCCTTTTCAGCTTCCACGCAAATTTAGCCGCTTCAAAATAATCCTTTACAACGGGTGTGATATCAAGGAAGCATTCATCGATGCTGTACTGCTCAACACAATCTTCAGGCAGAAGTTCGAGGATATGCTGAATGATATTCTGTGTTATAGCCTCATATTTTGTGCCGTATGAAGGAACGGAAATAAGATCAGGGCAAAGGCGCCTTGCATCGGCTACAGACATGCCTATCTCCACTCCCGTCTTGCGGGCTTCATAGCTTGCCGTCATCACAATGCCTTTATTGCCTTCGCCGCCTCCTACTGATACAGGCTTCCCTCTAAGCTTTGGATTATCTCTCTGCTCAACCTGCGCGAAAAATGCATCAAGATCAAGATGGATAAAGAACCTGTTCCTGTTCTTATCGGTTTTATGGTTCAGGTCTTTGTGATGCGGAAAGCAATAGGAAGCCATCATCCTTACACGCTTAAAAAGGTGTGAGGAGCGCGATGCATCCCTTGGGATAAAGAATGAAGAGCTTAGTTTACCTGTATTTTTTGCTGTATGCATAATTTATATCCTGAACGCAGTGAAGGATCCCATTCGGTTTGCTGAAGTTTATGTGCGACCCCTCTGGGGTCGTAAAATAATTACAATGTCATCTCTATAAACCTTCGACCCCGATGGGGTCGGGGGAAATAGTTGTAATCCCATCCCCAACCCCTCTGACATTTTTCCGGATCCCGTTAAGCGAAAACGGGACGGCAGGAAAGCGCCGGAGGGGAGAGAGAAGAAGAATTTGCGGGAATTGCTTCTAGCCCCTGAGGGATGAAATAAAATCTTTAAAGCGGAATACAACTTCAGCCGCAGTTGTATTTGTATAAATTTAATAAAAAACGTTTTAATGTTTTATTGCAGTCTAAAGCAAACACACCCCGTCTTGCCTTCGGCAAGCCACCCCTCTCAAGAGGGGAATTATTAACTCCGTTCTTGGCTACTGTGGAGCGAAGCTCTTATTAACTACAATCATTTTCCTGCAAACATTTCGCTCCTAACGGAGCTTGTACTTACTTTTCCCCCTCTCCTCTTAGGAGAGGGGAAGGGGGTGAGGTTATAAGGCCGTAAAGTCGCGGGTAAGGCCAACCACAATACCCAGTATCCTGAACGGCCTGCGGATAGGATCATACTGGTCATTTGCCGGCTGAAGGTACGGCACGCCGCCGTTCTTTTTAAAAACTTTTACTGTTACCTCATCATCAAGCAGGGCTACAACTATTTCGCCATCGGCTGCAGTATTCTGTTTCCTTACTATCAGCTTATCCTTTTCTATTATCTTCTTATCTATCATACTGTCACCGCGGACTGTGACTGAGAACAGTTCACCCTGTGAGCGCCGCGGTTTTTCCACGGTGATATAGCCTTCAATATTATTATCCGCAAAGATAGGCTCGCCTGCAGCAACGCTTCCGTATAAGGGAATAGTTATCAAATTTGCCCGTGCACGCTGCAGCTCTGTGAAGCGGTCATCTTTGAGCTTAATGCTGCGCGCCATGCCGCCGGATCTTTCAATAAATCCTTTTTTTGCAAGCGCTGCTATTGACTGCTGAATTGCGTTCACGTTCACCTTAAAATGCCCGGCAATTTCTTTGTAGGTGGGGGAGTGTCCGCTTGATGTTATGAATTCTCTTATGAATTCAACCAGCTTAGCCTGCTTTTTTGTGAGTTCTTTCATGTTTATTTTTGGTTCTCTCTCCCCGTCTCTCCCCCTTACAGGGGAGTTGGAGGGGGTTAAAATACTGTATTAATTTACAGTGTATAAATATACAGTATAATTACAAGGAAGTCAAGCAAAAAATAATAGAATTTTTTAGAGGGCTTTTATGGTGTAATTTGGAGGTAAAGGAAATATGCCAACCAGAATGGTATTTATTAAATGACCTATAATTTAGATATTTAGTGTAAGACTATTGATAATTAAACAGTCCTTAAAATGGGAAAGAAAGATTCGCAAGTTAATTTATTAGAGCATTCTAAAGCTAAAGTCACTTTATTAGGTAAATATCTACAAAGATATTTAAATATCATAGCTAATGATGGTTACACTCAAAGAATAAAAATTTATGACTTATATTGCGGTGATGGAATTTATGATAACGAAGAGGAAGGTAGCCCTTTAGTAATTTTAAGAGCTATTAAAGAATTGCATTCTGAAAATGTTAGCAAATTGAAGCAAATCATTCCAATTGATTGTCAGTTTAATGATATTGAAAATGAAAAAGTTCTTAATGTTAAAGAAGCAGTAGAGAAGAAATTATTGCATTCTCCTGAATTTGGAGAAGTTATTTTTACTGTTGAAGACTA
>CAZOAP010000249.1:0-5188 GCA_964577645.1 uncultured Ignavibacteriales bacterium | reverse complement strand
TTCAAGATATATCCATTCAATTGTTCCCATCTTTTCGGCTTCATCAAGTGTTTCGCTGAACTGATCAAAAGTAAATGTACCTTCAGCATTTGGTGAGCTGTATACAAAACAATGGTCGCATTCATAAATGCATTTATAAGTAAGTAAAAAGTGGATCCCTGTCAACATGTTTTTAATATTAAATTAATTTCATTCCCATAGGGATTGTCTGACCATTCCCTTTAATTACTAAAATGAAAGATATGATGTTTTACTTAACTTTCTCTAATGCCTGCTCAAGATCCCACAACAGGTCATTTACATCTTCTATACCGGCTGAATAACGAACAAGCCCGTCTGATATTCCTGCCTTCTTTTTATCTTCCGGAGATACTTTTGAATGCGTCATTGATGCAGGATGCTCTATCAATGATTCAACCCCACCAAGTGATACTGCAAGAATTGATACCTTTACATTATTCATCAATGTTTTACCGGCTTCAAACCCGCCTTTAAGCCCAAAGCTTATCAAAGCGCCGGGTCCGTCCATCTGCTTTTTGGCAAGCTCATACTGTGGATGTGATGGCAGGCCGGGATATCTGACCCACTCAACTTTGGGATGCTTCTCAAGATATTCAGCTATCTTCTGGGCATTTTCCTGCGCACGATCTATCCTTATTGCAAGTGTTTTTAAGCCTCTTATAACAAGATATGACTGGTGAGGGTCAAGGTTGCAGCCCAGTGATACCATCATTGAGCGCATCTTTTTGTACATCTCTTTTGTTTTTGCAACTACCATTCCCCCAACAATATCAGCATGCCCGTTAATGAATTTGGTCATAGAGTGTAAAACAACATCTGCGCCAAGCTCCAGCGGTCTTTGCAGGTAAGGACTAGAAAATGTATTATCAACCACCAGTATCAGCCCGTGCTTTTTTGCAATTTCCGAGCATGCTTCCAGATCTGTAATTTCCACTGTTGGATTTGCAGGTGTTTCAATGTAAAGTACCTTTGTATTCGGTTTGATTGCCCCTTTGATATTTTCGATATTGGAAGTATTTACATAGGTTGATTCAACCCCGAAGCGTGAATAATGTTCTTCCATTATTACCCGTGATGGTCCGTAAACCGCATCAGAGCTTATCATATGATCTCCTTTGAATAGGAGTGCCATGTAAACAGTATTTATTGCTCCCATTCCTGAGCTTGTTCCAATACCGCCGAACCCGCCTTCAAGCTCAGCAACCATTTTTTCCAATACATTTATTGTTGGATTCCCCAGCCTTGTATAAATATAGCCATCGCTTTCACCAAGGAAACACCTTGCCCCTTCTTCAGCGCTTTCAAATTCAAAAGTTGATGATTGAAATATGGGAACGTTTACACTTCCGTGTTTATCTTTATAACCGCCGCCGTGAATAAGTTTCGTGTTGAACCGTGTATTTGTATTCATTTTTTCGTTTTGCTTTCATATCAGTCAAGCCATAATAGGTTGTTACTGAAATATTTATTAGTTTATATTTTAAGAAAATTAAAAATCACCTCAAAAAGTTCATTTTGTTAATTTTAAATAATTTTGCTCATCATAACTTAATAGAAAGAATTTTATATGTAATAAAATTTCATTCATATTAACTAAAATACCATAGTTATCAAAATTATTTATCTATCAATTGGTGGGCCAACCAATGTATCTTTTAATTAAGTTAATATAAGATTTATTATTCAGTACATCTTTCATAAAGCTGTTCAATTTATGTTTGTTTTTTAGATATTCAATACCAACGTTAAAATCACCCATTTTTTTTTCTATTGCAACTAAGTAAGGGAGCAAGAATCGCCAATATGCAAAATAACTTGAAGTATTATATTTCAGGATAAATTCGTTATAATCATTTTCAGTATTTTCATTTGTAATAATCCAATAAGGATGTAATTTCCATTCCCATATGTGCTCAGTAAATGGATTATCAGGATAATTGTTAATCACGTCATTGTACTTACTTTGTTTATATAGTCTCAAGATTTCTTCATCTTCGGAAGATAATGGTTTTATTTTAAAAGATACCTCATTTGAAATCATTGCAGACCCATATTTACCCGCATCATCTTCTTTCAGATAGAAATAAGCTGTATAACTTCCAGGGGGAAAATATCCAAATTGGTCAAAATAGATATCCTTTGTTGCTTCTCCCCAATTATTTATTGGCATTGAAAACAACAAAGAATCTCCGGGTAAAATCTCAGTAGCTACAACATATGCAAATCTTAAAGTTACATTATTAATAGCATACACAATACCATTACTATTTTTTATATAAATATTGGGCTCTCCAGAAAGATATTCATATAGTTGATAAATATTTATGATTTCAGTCCAATTATTAATGAGTGTAAAATTCCCATAAATAGGCTCATATTCTTTATATGCGTTTTTCTGCAATTTCATTCTCATTGTACATTTATTAAGACTATCATTCAATATATGTTTATACACTATTGGTTTGTGAACATTTGGTGTATTGTGTTGACTTCTCGCTTGAAGTCCGAAAATTGCAATAATGATAATGATAATGTTTACTCTAATAAGTGGTGTTAAATAGGCAGTATTTTTCATAAATTCCTTATCTCCGGATTATTATTAAAATCCAGAAATTTAGTTATGGATAATACAAAATAAGCAGGTAAATTACGGAAAAACTATGATATACGGCAATTTTGGTTATGATTTCTATCTATTATAAAGAGAATAAATATATATTAACTTCTATTAATTGTTACATTTTTATAAAAATTTACCCCATTTATACAGTAAATAGAATTGAATATTTCATGAATTTTCGCTACATTTGTAATTCCCTAAAATAGTTTTTTCGGGGCTATAGCTCAGCTGGGAGAGCGCTTGAATGGCATTCAAGAGGTCAGGAGTTCGATCCTCCTTAGCTCCACTTGCCATAAGCATAAGAATAAGATTAATAATAATTTAAACATAAGTAAAATGTTCGCAATAGTAGATATTAAAGGTAAGCAGTATAAGGTTGCTGAAAATGACAGAATTTTCATTAACAAACTAAAAGATGATGTTGGTGCAAAACTCTCTTTTGATAAAGTGTTAATGTTCTCAAAAGATGATAAATCATTCCAGGTCGGCGCACCAAAACTTTCAATGAATGTTGAAGCAACAGTTCTTGGCCACGTAAAAGATGATAAAGTTATCGTTTTCAAGAAGAAAAGAAGAAAAGGCTACAAGAGAACAAAAGGACATCGTCAGCAGTACACTGAAATCCAGATCAATTCTATAAAATAGATCAACGTTCAGTTTTCACATAAAAAAGTAATCATAAATTTTTAAATTAATATATAATGGCTCATAAAAAAGGATTAGGCAGTACAAAAAACGGCCGCGATAGTAATTCCCAGAGGCTTGGTGTAAAACGTTTCGGCGGCGAGCTTGTTTCAGCAGGCAGTATAATTGTAAGGCAGCGCGGAACAAAATTTTTACCCGGACTTAATACAGGGCTTGGCAAAGATGATACGATCTTTGCAACAATAACCGGTAATGTTAAATTCACTAACCAGACCAGGTTAAAGAAAAAAATAAGCGTACTACCCGTAGAAACCAAATAATTTTATTTATAAGTGTAGCCATTTTACGGCCACAGGATTTTAAGAGCAGCGAGTGGACACGGGTTCACTCGCTTGTTTTTTATACACTGTTTCTTTTCACCGTATGAAACAGAGTGATCATATAGCAAAAAAACAAACTTATTTTATAATATAATTAATACAAAGAGGCAAATAAATTGAAAGTATCAGTTATCGGAGCTGGAAACGTAGGTGCAACCTGCGCGGAAGTATTGGCGCATCATGAGATAGCCAACGAAGTTGTGCTGCTGGATATAAAAGAGAACTTCGCAGAAGGAAAAGCACTGGATATATGGGAAACATCTGCAATAAATATGTATGATACCCGCGTTAAAGGTACAACCAATGATTATTCCAAAACAGCAGGTTCAGATGTTGTTGTTATCACATCAGGTCTGCCAAGAAAGCCCGGCATGAGCCGCGACGACCTTATTTCTACAAATGCAAAGATAGTAAAATCAGTTACAGAAGAAGTTGTAAAGCACTCACCAAACTGTATAATTATTATTGTATCTAACCCGCTTGATGTAATGACATACTGTTCATATATCAATTCAAAATTCCCTTCAAACAGGGTATTTGGTATGGCAGGAATTCTTGATACAGGCAGATACAAAGCATTCATAGCTGATGAGCTTAATGTTTCACCAAAAGATATTCAGGCAGTACTTATGGGCGGACATGGAGATACAATGGTTCCGCTCCCAAGGTATACAACTGTTGGCGGTATACCTGTAACCGAGCTTATTGAAAGCGCAAAACTTGATGCAATTATTGACAGAACGAAAAAAGGCGGCGGCGAAATAGTTAACCTGCTCGGAACATCAGCTTGGTATGCACCGGGCTCTGCAGCAGCACAGATGGTTGAAGCTATTGCACGCGACCAGAAAAGAGTATTCCCTGTATGCGCTCTTTTGAACGGTGAATACGGATTAAAGAATATCTTCTTAGGTGTACCGGTAATACTTGGCAAAGATGGAATTGAAAAGATCATTGAGCTTAAGCTTAATGAAGATGAAATGAAGCTTGTAAATGAATCAGCCAAAGCTGTAAAAGAAGTTATGGACGTTCTTGACAATTTAAAAGATTGACAAAATATAGTAACAAATTTTTAAAAATAAGCCTGCTTTATATGCAGGCTTTTTTATTTTATGAATTAAACCAGGAGTATTCTGAACTCATCTAACTTTTATATATATTTTAAAGTGTTTTAAGTTATCAGCAGAAAATATAGTTTAAATGCTTTAAATGCAGTTTTAAGAAAAATTTTATTATTTAATTTAAGTTATCATTTCGCAATATTTGAGTATATATATAAGCAAAATTGCAATAAATAACCGGAGCGTTATAATGAAAAATAAAGCATTTATTGCCACACTCATCCTGATCTTAGTTTCCGCATTTTTTATCTCCTGCGGAAAAAGCACAAAACCCAAAAAGCAAATCGATACAAAACCTGTTTCAATAAAAAAATTCGATACACCCCCGGGAGCTGATCCTTCAGTATCACCAGAGCAGGGTGGAGCCGGATTTAAAGGTGAAGGCTGGGAAACCAAAACAGGAT
>CAZOAP010000248.1:1814-5192 GCA_964577645.1 uncultured Ignavibacteriales bacterium | reverse complement strand
TATACGGATACAAAAGCATTTCGCGATGTTTTCAAAAAAATAACAGGAATGTCACCAGTTGATTACCGTAACAGGTATAATAAGGAAACAGTGTAAGTTCTATTTTTTATAGATGTTAAAATTCCTCAACCTTAAATAATTATCGTCTATACTGCCTTTTAAAATAATTATTTCAAGCTTAACAGTTGAATTAAACATTTTGAAACCAAAACCATGAACTTTATTCAGTGAATTGGTATTTTCAGTGAAGAAATTACTGAAATAAGTTGCGCCACCCGGTAAAGTATCATATACAGCCACACTCAGCAAAATGTAATCAGTAGTATCAATATCAGTTTCTGACCAGAATTCAACATAAATAGAATCAGTATTTTCAAAAGTTAATGGTATTGTATCATGATACTCCTGCAGACCCGGACCTGAAAGTTCAATTAATGGGTGTGAATAAATTGGCTGAGGATCATTTGTCTGAATAACAGTTGTATCGTTACTGCATGATATGATCATCGCAGATAAAATTAACAATAAAGCATTAAGTGTTTTCATAGTAATGGAATTTATTTTGTAATATTATTTTTTAAAATAATAGAACCGGCTATAATTAATAATAGAGATATCAGAAAATATGTTATATGCAACGGAGCAAAGAAATATTTGATCAATAAAATTTGTGTGCTAAGCCAAATGAAGAGAATTATACCCTGCAAAATAATAAGGTGTTGATATAAATTCTTTTTCTTGATCGTGAAATATAGAGTTACAAGGCTGAAAAACCCATTGAATACTAAGAGAATAATACCCGGTATGAGGTAATTTTTAAAAGGGGAGCCGTTTAGAAGCTCAACTGATAGCTTAAGTATACTGCCTTTTGGATCGATAATTAAAACCATTCCGCCGCCAACAGCAGTTAAACCATTGAGGTAAAGAAGGGCAATAGTAATTATTCTTAAGAATTTTACATTCACATCTTAACTAAAACCGTAAAACTATTTAAAGCTGTTAAGAGCTTTCATATAGTTCGCTCTTTCAAATGCACCGGGGTTTGCAACTGATTTATGGCTCATTGAACCCCTCATCATTTTCAATGATTCATATTCATGTTCAGTCATCCATTTTTCCATATCAGTGAGTATAGTCTTGATATGATCTATCCCATATTTATGCAAAGCAGCGAATATCTGCGTAACAGCAGCACCAGTCATTGTTAATTTCAGAACGTCCTCTGCAGTATTAACACCGCTTGTTGCTGCCAGAGAAGCATTTATCCTGCCATACAATATTGCTATCCATCTTAACGGCAGGCGCATTGACTGGCTGTTGCTGAGCAGTACGTTTGGTACAACTTCAAGATTTTCAAGATCAATATCAGGCTGGTAGAACCTGTTGAACAAAACCAATCCATCAACACCTTCATAATCCAGTCGTTTTGCAAAGTGTGCCAAAGCGCTTATGTACGGACTTATCTTCATAGCAACAGGAATACTAACATTTGATTTTACCGAACGAAGTGTTTCAACATAAATATTTTCTATATCATCTGAAGTTGTATTAAAATCAGTGGCAAGCATATACATATTCAGCTCAAGTGCATCAGCTCCTGCTTCTTCAATTAGCTTAGCATATTTAGTCCATCCTCCGTCAGTGCAGCCGTTTAAGCTGCCGATAACCGGAATATTCACACTCTGTTTAATTTTATGCAGATGGTCCAGGTATTCATCGGGTCCCAGCTTATATTCCTGCTCAGGGAAGTATGATAAAGCCTCTGCATGCGTATCTTCATGGTATGAAGTATGGTGATAAAGCTCCAGTGCTTCATGCGTGATCTGCTCTTCAAACAGCGAATACATAACAACTGCTGATGCACCTGCATCTTCCATTTTTTTTACATTGCCTAAATCACGCGTCAGCGGTGATGCTGAAGGAACTATAGGGTTCTTAAGGTTCATTCCAAGATAATGTGTTGAGAGGTCTATCATGATCGTCCATTCCTGCGAAAGCGGGAATCCATTATTTAATATTCTTTATTAATTCAAAACAAATAAAACAAATTCAAACCCCTGCCTCAGCAGGGACCGTTCATTTATATCTTTACAAAAGCTTTTTCGTAATCTGCAGTCAGATCTTCGTACATCTTCCAGCGTTTCCTTACATCTTCCTGTGCTTCAGTCATAAGCAGCTTTGCCTGTTCAGGATGTGATTTTGTCAGCATCTTATACCTTGTTTCCATATATGCATAATCAGCAAGCTTTATCTTAGGCGGCTTGCTATCCAGCTTGAACGGCGTTTCGCCTTTTTCGATAAGTTCTGGGTTAAACCTGAAGAGCGGCCAGTAACCTGATTCAACAGCAGCTTTCTGGTTCTGGTTTGCTGTCCTCATATTTATTCCATGTGCTATGCAATGACTGTATGCGATAATCAGTGATGGTCCGTCATATTTTTCAGCTTCTGTAAAAGCTTTAAGTGTCTGCGTATCACTGGCTCCCAATGCTACCCTTGCAACATATACATTACCATAACTAACTGCAAGCAGTCCAAGATCTTTTTTAGCCGTTGTTTTACCTGCTGCTGAAAATTTTGCAACTGCAGCTCTGGGTGTTGATTTTGATGTCTGACCGCCTGTATTTGAATATACTTCTGTATCAAGTACAAGCAGGTTAACATTTTTGCCTGAAAGCAGTACATGATCAAGTCCGCCAAACCCGATATCATATGCCCAGCCGTCACCGCCCATTATCCACACAGATTTTTTCACGAGGTAATCACTCAGCCATTCAAGTGATCTTGCACCTTCGCCTTTAATATTTTTCAGTATCTTTTTCAGGTCCTGTACCCTTGCTCTTTGGTTGAATATTCCTAGTTCATCATCCTGTTTTGCATTCAGCAGATCGCCAGTTAGTTTTTCACCTATTTCACTTGCAAATTTCATCAGAAGAAACTCAGCCTGTTCTTTATGTTTATCAACTGCAAGGCGGTATCCCAAGCCGAACTCAGCGTTATCTTCAAAAAGTGAATTGCTCCATGCAGGTCCGCGGCCATCTTTATTTTTTGTCCAGGGTGTAGTTGGAAGGTTGCCTCCGTAGATCGAAGAGCATCCTGTTGCATTTGCTATTATTGCTCTATCACCAAATAACTGGCTTACAAGCTTTACATATGGTGTCTCGCCGCATCCTAAACATGCCCCTGAAAATTCAAAAAGCGGCTGTAAGAACTGTGAATCTTTTACAGCTGATGTATTTACTTTTGTCCTGTCAACTTCAGGCAGGTTCAGGAAGTAATCAAAATTCACCGATTCTTTTTCCCTTAAACCATCGGTTTCGTTTGAAACCATATTGATAGCTTTAAAACGGGTTTCCTGTTTATTCTTTGCAGGGCAGACCT
>CAZOAP010000248.1:0-1804 GCA_964577645.1 uncultured Ignavibacteriales bacterium | reverse complement strand
ACAAATCCCGCAGCCTGTGCAGTCTTCAACTGCTACCTGCAGGCTGTATTGAGCACTTTCACCATACTCTTTACCTTTATACTTCGTATACTTGAATGTTTCCGGTACATTTATAAGCTCGGTCTGGTCGTAAACCTTTGGCCTTATAGCGGCATGCGGACAAACTATAGCACACTTGTTGCATTGTATACATACTGCCATATCCCAAACCGGTACTTCAAGAGCAATATTTCTCTTTTCCCACATTGCTGTCCCTGAAGGATAAGTACCATCATCGGGAAGCATGCTTACCGGGATCATATCACCTTTTCCTTCTATCATCATCGAGGTAACATTCCTTACAAACTCAGGTGCCTTTGCGGAAACAGCTTCCCGCATCATCAATTCACCAGAAGTGATTTTGGGAATTTCCACTTCAAACAGGTTAGCCAGCGTTTTATCCACTGAATCAAAATTCATCTTCACAACAGCTTCGCCTTTTTTGCCATAAGTCTTTTCAATGGATTTCTTGATCTTGGCAATTGCTTCTTCACGCGGCAGAATATTGGAAATTGCAAAAAAACAGGTCTGCATAATGGAATTTATTCTCAATCCCATGCCTGTTTCCTTTGCGACTTTGTATGCATCAATAACATAAAGCTTAATTTTCTTATCTATTATAGTCTGCTGAACTTTTTTAGGAAGCTCATTAAAGATCTGCTCTTTTGGTATGAGAGTATTCAGAAGAAATGTTGCGCCTTCTTCTGCATTTGCCAGCATGTCAATTCTATCCAGAAAAGAAGGCTGATGGCATGCAATAAAATTTGCTTTTGTAATGAGGTATGTTGAGCGTATTGGCTTAGGTCCGAACCTTAAATGTGAGGTTGTCATTGAACCTGATTTTTTTGAATCATATACAAAATAACCCTGAGCAAAATTATCTGTCTCTTCTCCAATTATCTTAATTGAATTCTTGTTAGCACCAACAGTACCATCTGCACCAAGACCGTAGAACATTCCGCGGAATGTCTCAGGCTCTTCAACTGAAAGTGACGCGTCAAACTGAAGACTGGTATTGGTAACATCATCAATAATACCAACAGTAAAATGATTTTTGGAATTATCCTTCTTCAGCTCATCATAAACAGCTTTAACCATTGCCGGTGTAAATTCTTTTGAAGAAAGTCCGTACCTGCCGCCTGTTATTTTGGGGAATTTCTTAAGCTTCAGTGTTCCGTTGCTGTAGGATTCTGTAACCGCATTTACTATATCAAGATACAAAGGCTCGCCGCCTGCACCGGGCTCTTTTGTTCTGTCGAGCACCGAAATTTTTTCTGCTGTTACAGGTATTACATCAAGAAGATGCTCGAGTGAAAACGGCCTGTACAGCCTTACTGTTACCAAACCGACTTTTTCTCCTTTGGCAATTAACCAGTCTGTCATTTCTTTTGCCGGCTCATTACCTGAACCCATCAATACTATAACTCTTTCAGCTTCGGGGTGACCGTAGTAATCAAACAGCCTGTATTTCCTGCCGGTAAGCTCACCGAATTTATCCATGTACTTCTGTACAATTGCCGGGCAGCCGTTGTAATATTTGTTTACAGTTTCCCTTGCCTGGAAATATACATCCGGGTTCTGTGCTGTACCCCTGATAAAAGGATTATCGGGTGTCAAAGCTCTTTTCCTGTGTTCAAGGATAAGCTCTTCACTTATCATGGATTTCATATCATCATATGTAAGCTGTTCAATCTTCATTACTTCATGCGATGTTCTGAAGCCGTCAAAGAAATGAAGAAATGGAATTCTGCTTTCAAGAGTTGAT
>CAZOAP010000247.1:0-5215 GCA_964577645.1 uncultured Ignavibacteriales bacterium | reverse complement strand
AACGGATTATCAAGATCGCGCTCACCGGTATAGCGTTTATCACCTTCAAGCCATTTTGTTTCATTGCCCCAGTAAACATCCTGGTTCGGTTCCCAAACATCTTCTCTGCCGCCTGCAAAACCAAAGGTTTTAAAACCCATTGATTCCAGCGCAACATTACCTGCCAGTATCATCAGGTCAGCCCATGAGATCTTCTGTCCGTATTTCTGTTTTATGGGCCAAATGAGCCTTCGTGCTTTATCCAGGTTTGCATTATCAGGCCAGCTGTTAAGCGGTGCAAAACGCTGCTGTCCCTGTCCGGCTCCGCCTCTTCCATCACCTGTGCGGTATGTGCCTGCAGAATGCCATGCCATGCGTATAAAAAGGGGTCCGTAATGACCGAAATCTGCCGGCCACCAGTCCTGTGAATCAGTCATCAGTTTCTGCAGGTCCTGTTTTACCGCCTGGTAGTCGAGTGTTTTAAATGCCTCAGGGTAGTTAAAATCTTTACCCATCGGATCAGAAAGCTCTGAATGCTGGCGCAGCACTTTCAGTTTCAACCCGTTTGGCCACCAGTCACTGTTACCTGTACCGGCTCCCGCAAATCCATTTGCCCGTGTTACAGGGCATTTGCCGTTATTATTTTCCATAATAGTATAATATAGTTTTTAGTTTATTAGTACTTGTAGTAAATGAAAATGACGGCTATTAGCCGCGTGAAAAATTTATGTAAATATGTGAATTAGAACCGAAAATTAATTGTTTTATTGAAAATATTAAAGGTAAAAATCGTAACGGTTTATAGTACATTAACGTTTCAGTAGGGGATGAATCCCGTAGGGATTCCACATTTATAGAAATTATGTGATTAATGTTTCGATGCCGTAGGTATCGCACCTTAAAAATGAGAAACTATTATTTATGTGCGATACCTATGGTGTCGGTTTTGTTTTTCTATTATTTTTCTATAAATGTGTGACGCCATAGGCGTCAGAAGTATCAGTGATTATTGTAGCCCGCTCATTAGAGCAGTGTAAAAGTTTCCCAAAAGAATGACTTTAGTCCTGATTGGTTTTATTGTTAAGTGTAGCAGAGATTATATTATGGGATCTTGATAAGAATAAAATTCACTTTAAGGGAGCCTTATTGATAAACTGGTCCTTCATGGCGGATTGGGAATCAGAAATAGACATTTATCTATTTCAATCGCTCCAGCTTACCTTTACGTTTTACAATATTTTTATAATCCCACTGTATCTTTTTTGATTTCATCAGCCAGCGCTTAAGCTCAGTCTTTTTTATTTGTTTCACATCAGTATATCGTTTCTCAGCTGCTTTGAATGATCCTTCTTTCTCGAGCCCTTCTTCATCAAATGACTGCCCGCTCCAGAAAAGTAACCTGATACAATCTTTAAGCTTATGGTATCCTACAATTGGATTCCCCTCTATGAACCATACCGGGTGAGCATGCCATATTTTATTTTCGGCATCTTTTAAATGAAGGTTTATTTCCTTAGAAAGTGTGTCGCAAATTTTCTTATCACCTGTGGCTTGGGCATTATTGTATTTCTTTATATCTGTATTTATCATATTAAGTGCTGTTTATAATGTATAAAGAATCCGAAAATACAAAAAATACAATATTTATACAGTTGAAAAATAACATCTTAAAACTAAACTGAGCATTTATTCAATATCATTTTTGGAATTGATATAAGTCAATTGATATTACAAATACACAGAGTATATTTGAGCATAAATAAAATAATTAAAATATGAATGAAATTAAAAATACGGTTACAGGAATCTTGAATTTACCGGAATTGCTTAACTACCAGCCTGGTGCTGTTGTAAGCAGGGTTCTGCTGAAAAAGAGCACCGGAAATATCACGCTCTTTGCGTTTGGAAAAGACGAGGGATTAAGTGAACATACTGCTCCCTTTGATGCATTTGTTCATATCTTAGACGGTGAAGCAGAAATAACAATATCAGGGAATGTAATGATTTTAAAAAAAGGTGAAGCATTTACAATGCCGGCAAATGAACCGCATGCACTTAAAGCAGTAACTGAATTTAAAATGCTGCTGGTTATGATTAAGGAAAAATAACAGAAAGTAAAAACCCCGTCATTGAACGGGGTTTTTAAATGATCAGATTATTTTTCTGTTTCCTGCATCTCCTCAGGTCTCTTCTTTTGAGGCATAGCAAGTATTAACCCTGAAACCAGTCCATAACCTGTAGTAATGTACCAGTTTGAGCTTAGCGGGCAGCCGTTCCGGCAGCCTAAATAATAATAGTAAGCATAACCAATTAAACCGCCGATTATTCCGTAGAGTCCAAGCTTAACAAATCTGTTCTTTATATATTTACCCGGCATATTAATCTTTTAGTTTTTTCCTTAATGTACTTATACCAAACGGCAGGTATAGCGGGCACGTGCCTACAAGGCTTGTTAAAACAAATACAACGGCAAATACCATCAGTAAAATTCCAAGTGTCCCGGAAATTGTTCCTGTAAAATAGAGTATAAATACTATTAAAGCTATTACTACCCTTATAATTTTATCTGCTGAACCCATATTCTTTTTCATTGTAGTATGTTGAGTGTTTAGTTTACCTGCAAAATTTCATTAATTGCCTTAACAAAGCTTTCCTTTGGCAAAGCACCCATTGTCATTTGAGGTTTACCATCCATTGGAATGAAAAGTATCGAAGGAATGCTTCTGATCCCGAATACTGATGCCAGCTCCTGTTCAGCTTCCGTATCCACTTTGTAGATCTGTACCTTGCCGTCATATTCTTTTGAAAGCTCTTCCAGTACAGGTGCCACCATTTTACAGGGTCCGCACCAGTCAGCATAAAAATCTATAATGACAGGCTTTTCACCCGTGAATTTCCATTCTTTTTCTGTTTCGTAATTAAAAACTTTCTGTTTGAATTCCGCTGCTGTTAAGTGTACCATTTTTGTGCTTCCTTTAGTATTGTTTTGATTATTGTTATTATTGTTTGTCTGAGATTTAACATCCTTGCTGCCCGTATAGTTCTGCTGCTGAACATTGTAATTCACTGAAGTTTTATCTTCTTTTTTACCGCAGCCCGTTGCCAGCAGAGCAAAAAGCAATGCCGGAATAATGATGCTAAAAATTGGTTTTAAGTTATTCATGTTATTCATAACAGTTGCCTGCTTTAATTAGTTGCTAATAGCAACTTAATTAATTATCTCTGCAAAGTCAAGAGAGCAAATTGGTAGCAAACAAGGTTGCTAATAGCTACTATAACGATAAATATCATGTATTGTTTTGATGCAGGACATTTTTTATCGCAGGTGCATGGTATTATTTTTGTATATATAAATAGTTGCTAATAGCGACTAATATCATAAAAAGAACTGATTTTTAAACAAATTATACTATTTATATGAAAAATATTTTAATACTTTTGATATCATTATTTGTTTTATCTGATTTATATTCACAGAACGGCACAAGGTTAATAGGATTTGATGCCAAAACGACCGGCAGGGGAGGAGTCTCCACTGGTTTTTATGATAATACCAGCCTTTTAATGACAAATCCAGCAGGCATATCATTCTTAAAGGAAAACATGCTTGATGCGGATTTTTCAATGATGCTTCCAAAATTGAAATTCACCAATACTATAAATAATACTGAAGGAAACTCCAGTTCATATCCCTTGCCTTCACTTGGAATAACCTATACACCTAAAAAATCCAAAATAACCATCGGCCTGGGTTTCTTTACCAACGGCGGTATGGGTTCTGATTTTAAGCTGAACCACCAGTTATTTAAAGACCAAAACGGAAATTATGTTCAGCAGGAATATTATTCAAAATTTGCTGTAATGCAGGGCGGACCCTCTCTATCATACCGCTTCAGCAATAATTTTTCTGCAGGATTTTCAGCGCACATGTATTACAGCATGATGGATTTCCGTATGCCGTACAGCTTATCGCCTAATGAGCTGAAAGGTGTTGTAAATCCGCAAACCGGAATGACCTTTGGGCAAATGTTCTCTGCACCTCAGTCACAGGGCGGACTTGGCTACAATGAAGTAACTGCATATGCAAATATGAGCGATCTGAGCGCTATTGGGTTCGGCGGAAAGATCGGTCTGGCTTACAAAGTAAATGAAATGTTCTCCATAGGTTTAAGCTACACGCTGCCTGTAGATCTTACATATAAGAACGGCAAAGCAGATATGGATATGACCTACCAGATGAATGACGCTTTCGGCAGGGTAGTAACAGGCTATATGACAAATTATCCGGGTATCACCCAGCAGCAGGCTATGGATTCAGCTATGACAGCATTTTCACAAATGGGAATCGATCTTTCTCTTGGTGCAAAAGCTTCATATGATCTTGAAAATAAGCTCTCAATGCCGCAGCAGATATCCTTTGGTTTCTCATATTCTGCCCCGAATAAAAAATTCCGTTTTGGAATGGACCTTGAGTGGCTTAACTGGAAGAAGGCATTCGAAAAAATGGAGCTTTCTATGACAGGCGGCCAGAACGCAAACATTAACCGGATGATGGGTAATACTGGGTCATTTTCTCTTAACTTCCCGCTTGAATGGAAGGATTCTTATATTATTCACGCAGGCGGTGAGTATGATATCTCGAAAATGTTCACCTTCCGTTTAGGTTATACATACGGCACAAATCCCGTACCTGAGGCAACTGTATTTCCTGTATTCCCGGCAATTGTAGAAAACCATGTTATGGCAGGCGGTACATTAAATATGAGTAAAAAATTTGCAGTTAACTTTGCTTACGAAATGGCGCTTAATAAAGAGCTTACTGCATCAAACCCAAATACTGTTGCAGCAGAATATAATAACAGTACCAGTTCTTTACAGACAATGCTGTTCCACTTATCATTAACATGGAAATACTGATAGTGATGGAAAATGCTGTTCAAGGATAAAGTGCTTTAGCCAGATCTTAAGAATATATATGAAAAAAAGAAAATCAATACAATATTTACTAAGCCACATTGGGATAGCGCTTTTACTTATTATTGCTGTTAATTCCTGCAATAAAGAAAGCCGCACTTCCGGTGATACAGGAACAATCCCAAAAAATCCGCTTGAAGGACGTGTGCTTCCGCATCTTGATCACAGCGCCTATTTTAAGGATTCAGTTGATTCTCCACAGGCAGTTACACGTAAGTGTCTGGAGTGCCATAAAGAAAGCGGCAAGCAGGTAATGAAAACC
>CAZOAP010000246.1:0-5271 GCA_964577645.1 uncultured Ignavibacteriales bacterium | reverse complement strand
CATGAGCTAATAATTGATAGTTTACTTTGGGGACTGCATGATTCAACTAAAAATTGCCTTTCCCTGTCTTCAAGATCAGTATGTACTGATACATCTTATATAAATATTTTTGGAAAGCTGAGGCAAAAGAAAATATTCGAAGTAAATTGTTCTGGTTCTCCGGTATTTATTTGCAGTACCAGCAGAACTTATCTGGATTCAATTGGTCTCTATTATTATGATAATTTTTCATCCGGTGGTGGTGGTTTTGGTTCTGTTACTTGGCAGCTGCGTGGTTGTGTGATAAACGGTATTGTTTACGGTGATACATCACTTATAGGGGTAACTCCCGTTTCACTTGAAGTACCTGAAAGATATTCCCTTTCCCAAAACTATCCTAACCCGTTCAACCCCGTTACAAATATTAAGTTTGATTTGCCTGAAAAGACATATGTAAAACTTGTAATATATGATATATTAGGTAATGTTATAGAAACTATAGTAAATGAAGAACTTTCACCGGGTAAATATAATTCTACATGGGATGCTTCAAAATATTCAAGTGGCGTTTATTACTATAAGCTTATAACTGATAATTCCAGTGAATCAAAGAAAATGGTGCTGATAAAATGAAAAGAATATATATCGTTCTGTTATTTGTAAATATTACTATGCCTATTTTAAATTCACAATGGCTGCAGCAAACGATACCCAATAGCGGTCAAATACTGGATATGGTCTTCCTTAATAAAGATACAGGTTATGTAGCGGATAATAATTATAAATTACACAGAACTACTAATGGCGGTAATAACTGGATAGCAGCATTCAACTTTAGGTTTAGAAAGCTTGAATCCGCTGATTCTCATTCTATCTATGGCTTACTTTGGAATTCATCTAAATTATACAGGAGTTACGATGCGGGGTTTACCTGGGATAGTATAAGTATTGCTGGTACTTCTTTCTATAATGTATCATTTATAAATAAAGATACCGGGTGGATCAGTACGAATACAGGAATATGCAAAACAACAAACGGTGGGTTAAATATTCAGTTAGTATCAAACCAGTTCCCAGCAACTTATGAAAATGTAAAAATAAAAATGATCAAACATCAAGTTGGTGCTAATTTTTATGGTTACATATTTACAAGCGGACCTATTATGAATGGTATCTATGTAACAACAAACAGTGGTAATAATTGGATACAATCTTTAAATGTTGGTGGTGTTATGGAAATGACCATACTTAATAAAGATACAGCATGGGCATCGGCAACAAATCCCTTAAGCAATTCAAGAATTTACCGTACCACCGACAATGGTAGTAATTGGACTATACAATACTTAAATAATCAGTATTTCACTTCAAAAATTTTTTTTATAGATAGGTTTAATGGTTGGTGTGGAATTTCTGATACTTCATTTACTTACGCCATATTGGCAACCACGAATGGTGGAGAGAACTGGGGTTTTCAAGCTTTACCAATTAATTATTCAGAAGTAATACATTTTGTTAATTCATCAACCGGCTGGGTAATGAGTTTGTCGCAAATAGCAAAAACCACCAATGGTGGCGGCAATATATCATATAGTTCGTTAGTACCGGTAGGAAATGAAATACCTGAGAGTTATTTCCTTTCACAAAACTACCCGAACCCGTTCAATCCGGTTACAAATATTGAGTTTTTTTTACCTAAGCAGTCATTTGTAAAACTGATTATATATAACCTATTAGGCAGCGAAATAGAAACCCTGGTAAGCGAAGAGCTATCTCCCGGAAGATATAATTCATCATGGGATGCAGCAAAATATTCAAGCGGCGTTTATTACTATAAGCTTATAACTGATAATTACACTGAAACAAAAAAAATGGTGCTGATCAAATAGACTATAATGAAACGACCGACCTCAGACATGCACTCCTTTTGACTTTGATACCTCACAAAGCAAGCGAAAACTTCACATGATTGTTTCACTTCGCTCGCAAAGAGCAGTATTATTTGCGAGTAACGAAGTGAAGAAGCAATCTCATCATTTTATACCAAATTCGTGTTAATTAGCATGACTTTCGCTTTTTGAAAGTTGCAATTAGTGGTTTAGGTTTTTCAACTTTCATTTTCCACAAACAAAAAACCCCTCCGGACTCTCCGGAGGGGTTTTTTGTTTTTATAACTGTACGATTTGTGCTTTGTTACTGTGCTTTTTTTATATCTACAGCAGAATTAAGTAAGTTGACTGCTGTTTGTTAGTGTCTTAATTATTCGCCTATTTTTACGAGCGTAGGCTGATATTTTAATTTAGTTAAAGAACTCAAGTCTTTCTTGGCGGATTTTTCTTTTTCATACAATCCCACAAGTACCTTATAGGTAGTTGTCTTTTGTTTTGTTTCGGGATCTGTAACCGCTATTTCTTCAAGAAAGATCTTAGTGAAACCGTCTCGTTCTAACCTGCCGATTCTTCTGTCGGCAAGCGACTTGTCAGTATATATCCCCACTTCAATTGAGTGTCCTTTAACTACTGCCAGTTGGTTTGATATATCATAGAACCTGATCATTGAATCTATGTCATTGATCTGCTGATAGAGGTTTGATTCTTTTTCCTTTTCCTCTTCCTCTTCCGTTCTTGGTGTTACCACTTTGATCTTCAGGTTACCTTTTGATTTCAGGTTCTTGTTCAGCTCAAAGTCATTTGAAGTACCGTCTTCTCCTTCAAATTCTACGAACACCTTGGATTCAGCATCAACATTGCTGTTTAACAGCTCTGTTGTTTTGAATTCATTGGTATCTATGCCGGTGATATCAATATGTTCATCCGGATCAATACCCTGGCGAAGCATCTCTGCTTCTTCTTCTGTGATCTGCTCGATCTTTACCTGTGCCGTACCGCCCATACCAATTGCCTGCTTTGAGGCATTGGAAAGATCAATTATCCTTCCTTTGATGTATGGACCTCTGTCGTTCACTCTTACTACAGTGTAGAGATTATTCTCTAAGTTTGTGACCTTTAGCAGGGTACCAAAGGGTAAGGTTTTGTGAGCACAAGTGAATTCGTAGGTATCAAAACGTTCGCCGTTGGCGGTCTTTCTACCATGGAATCCGGGTCCGTACCACGAAGCCTCACCGATTTCCACAAAACTAGAGCCGGTAGGATCTCCTTTTGAGTAAGCACTTTCAGATATAACACCAGTAAGCACGAGTTGTACAGTTAAAAAAGAGATTAACCACAAGATTCTTGTTTTAAACAATGCATCTCCTTTCATTTTTTGTTAATAAATTGACTGTCCCATACATCATCTCATATTTATCAATTTCCAACCGGAACAGTCTTGCTCAATCTGTATTGTCTATTGCAATACGTCTTGGAGCGTTTCTCTTTTTAACTATGGCGCTTCGCTGCGCCACACTCTTTATATTAAAAGAACAAAAATTCTATATATCAATCCACTGCTATAAATAGCGGGGGAGTGATAAACCCTTTTTTATGTTTTATATCTGAATAAACCAGATGAACCTGCTGCTCTAAAGTGAATCTGAAGAAACTTTGATCTACTTAACCTGTTTCATGTTTAAAATTCTTTCCTTGCCATCAAGATATGTAAGCCAGCCGTATTTATCGTTTCCTTCTTTTACAACGTCAAAGAATGCTTCCTGAAGCTGTTTTGTAACCTTGCCCGGCATTCCGTTGCCGATGATCATCTTATCTATTGAGCGTATCGGTGTTATCTCAGCAGCCGTACCGCAGAAGAATACTTCATCTGCCATGTAGAGCATTTCTCTCATTAAGCTGCCTTCTTTTACCTCAAAGCCAAGATCTTTGGCAATGGTCATAATTGATTTTCTTGTAATACCGCTTAATATTCCGTTATGGATACCCGGTGTGTAAAGAATACCATCATGTACCAAAAACATATTTTCGCCGGAACCTTCGCCTACGTACCCGTTTACATCAAGGGCAATGCCCTCTGAAAATCCGTTCACAATAGCTTCCATTTTAATAAGCTGGCTGTTCATGTATGCACCGCCTATTTTAGCCATTGTTGGTGTGGTGTCAGGTGTACTTCTGCGCCATGATGATACACATACATCAATACCGCTTTCATGTGCCCCCTGGCCTAAGTATGAGCCCCATTCATATGCTGCAATGGTAAGCTCTACCGGGTTCTTAAGAGGGTTAACATTCAGGTCCTCATAGCCCCTGTAGGCTATTGGCCTTATATAACAGTTTTCAAGCTCGTTTATCTTAATTGTATCTACAATTGCGTCAAAAATATCGTCATGAGAGTAGGGGATTTCTGCCCTGAACACTCTTGCTGAGAATATAAGCCTTTTAACATGGTCGCTTAACCTGAATACTGCAGGACCCTGTTTTGTTTTATAACATCTAATACCTTCAAAGAACGATGAACCATAATGTAAAACGTGTGAGAGTACGTGAACCTTAGCATCATCCCAATTGACGTGCTTCCCATTCATCCAGATTTTTTCAACTTTTTTTACGGGCATAACTCATAAATTTTAAGTTTTTAAATAAGACTTTTTTTATAAATCCTGTATGTCTTATATATATGCGCACCTAGTTTCTCGGCTGTCATTCTCATCGGCATATTATCTTCCAGAACCCAGGAAATTTCAGCTCCGGTGTATCCATTCTTGTTGCCATTCTTAATGGTCTCAAGATAGAACACAGAATCGATAGCTTTTTTCTGGTATTCAGGCTTTACACCCATTATTATTACTCTTAAGAAATCTATTTTCTTTTTGCCTGTCAGTATCTTCAAAAAACCGAAGGGAAGAAGTCTTCCGTTCATTTTCTTCAGCACCTGGTTAAAATCGGGGAGCGATAGTGTGAATCCCGCAGGCTTACCTGCAACTTCAGCAAACATAACAAGATCGGGGTCAACAACCATCTTCAATGATTCAGCAAGGTAGTCAAATTCCGCTGTTGTTATCGGAACAAATCCCCAGTTAGCTTCCCACGCGCTGTTATATATCTCTTCAATTTTCCTTACTTCGTTAGTCAGGTCCTTCATATTGACCTTGTGGGTCGTAACATCAGACCTTTTTTTGATAAGCTCGCTCATTCTTTCAAGCTTAGCCATAACCTTGGCATCGTTAATAACCTCTGCCGGGATGTAATAAGCATAAAGGTCTTTAGCCTTTTCAAACCCAAAACCCTCGATCTTTTTTTCGTAGTGTTTGGGGTTGTAAGTCATTAAAAATACGGGGGATGAGTCAAATCCATCTATCAGTAAACCGCATTCATCGTTTGTTGAAGGATTTACCGGACCCAG
>CAZOAP010000245.1:0-5271 GCA_964577645.1 uncultured Ignavibacteriales bacterium | reverse complement strand
CAGAAAATCCCTTATATCGCGATATTACTCATATTAAAATATGATTTTTATCTTTTGGCTTAAAACAAAATCTAAATCATTCTTTATATTTTTTTAATAAGGTAATTTTGTATTATCTGTATTACCTTTTAGAAGGAATGATAATATGATCACAAAAGAGAGAAAAATAGCACTCAGGAACGGAAATCAAATGGTTGCTGAAGGTGCAATTAAAGCCGGCTGTAAATTCTTTGCCGGATACCCAATCACCCCTGCATCCGGAATATATAAAGGATTAATTGACCTGCTTCCTCTTAATAACGGAATAGCTATAAGTTCTCCGGATGAAATATCAGCACTGGCTTACTGTGTTGGAGCCTCGTTGCGGGGTTTTAAATCCATGACCGCTACATCAGGTCCCGGGTGGGCATTAATGATAGAAACAGTACAATATGCAATGATAACCGAAACACCCGTTGTTGTTTGTGTTGTGCAAAGGCTTGGGCCGTGTACAGGGGGAGCCACACAGGGTGCACAGGGTGATATAATGATCACAGAATTTGCTTCAAGCGGCGGCTACACAATTCCTGTACTATACCCCACAAATTCAAAAGAGTGTTTTGAGCTTACCATAAAGGCTTTTAACTGGGCTGAAAAATACAGAACCCCCGTTATCCTGCTTACCGATAAAGAAGTAGGCATGACGACTGAAAGTATAGATTATTCAGAAATTGAAGATATAACACCAGTGAACAGGGAAGTGATTACAGAAAATGATCCTGATTTTAAGAACTGGAAAATGTATGGTTTTGATTCACCTGATATGATCGCTAAATTTGCACCTGCAGGAGGAAAGATAAAGGTAACAGCAACAGGCTCTGCACATAATGCAAAAGGTAACCTAAAGAAAAATGACCCTGAGACACTTGCGACTTTAAAACATCTTGAAGATAAAATAATCTCTCATAAAGAGGAAATGGTACTGGTAAAAGAAGATCATGAAGAAGGCGCAGATACTCTAATTATAAGTTTTGGTATTACTGCAAGAACTATGAAAGATGCTGTAAAGGATATTAGAGCCTCAAACAGGAAAGTCTCTTCACTGACTGTTTACAGTATGTTCCCCATACCAGAAAATGCAATTTTAAAAGCTGCCGAAGGTTGTAAAAATATAATTGTTGCCGAAGAAAACATTACCGGCCAGTACAGGAAATTAATAGAACCATTATTCCGTGACAGAAAAGTTACCGGTGTTAATAAGCTTGGCTCAATGATAACGCCCGTTGATATTATAGAAAGGTTAGGTTAATTATGACCACAACTGAACAATGCTCATATATGACACATGGTGCTGTGATGCCGTTTTGCAAAGGCTGCGGACATTCTAATATCTTAAAAAAGCTCAATGATGCGCTGGCACTATCCAAACTGGATCCCAAAGATGTGTGCTTAGTTACAGATATAGGCTGTATAGGCTTGGCAGATGCCTTGTTTGATAAAGTTCATACTGTTCACACAACACATGGCAGGTCAACTGGTTTTGCTACCGGACTTGCAGTTGCAGATAAAGTACTTGCTTCAAAAAAGATGAAGACAATTGTGCTCATCGGTGATGGCGGCTCTATGATCGGTTTGCTACATATTGTAAATGCTGCATTAATGAATGTGGATGTTACTGTTATAGTTGCCAATAACTTTTTATTCGGCATGACCGGCGGTCAGACATCATCATTGACACCTGAGCATTTTAATACAATAACTTCCCCATTCGGCAGCATGAACCCGTCTCTTGATATCTGTAAAATTGCAGATGCCTCAAAAGCCGGTTTTATTGCCAGGAAAACAGCAACAGATAAAGACCTGACAGATGTAATAAGCAAAGCAATAGATTTCAACGGTTTTGCAATAGTTGAGGTACTCGAGCTTTGCACAGAGCATGGCACCAAACGCAATGAGCTGAAAGGCAATATGCTTGTTCAGCTGGCAGAAAGTGAAGGCCATGAGATGGGAATAATTAAAAATTCACCGGTCAGACCCGAATTCAGTGAAAAGTATGAAAAAGATGTTCAAAGCCATGCAGGTGAAATAAAGCCGCTGAAATTTGTTGATCCGGTGAACTCTCACAATTTGAATAAACAATATGGCTTTATTATTGCAGGCAGTGCAGGTGAAAGGGTCCAGTCATCAGCAGCTATGTTCTGTGAAGCATCAATTAACTGCGGATTGCAGGTAACACAAAAGAATGATAATCCGGTTACACAGGGTTCAGGATTTTCACTTAGTGAAGTAATAATAAGTCCTGAAGAAATAAATTTTACAGGTGTAGCAACAGCTGATTATGTAATTGCAGTTTCCGAAAGCGGGTTAAAGGAAATCATAGCCCAGGATGTTTATAACAGGATTAATGAAAGGACAGTATTTATTATAGATGATTCAATGGAAATGCCTGAAGGTAAATTAAATATACTGGCACTGCCACTAAGAAAATTATGCGGTGCAGATAAGGCTGCTCTTGGAGCAATTGATTATATCATCCGGAAATTCGAGCCGTTCCCTCATGATAATTATAAATTATTGCTCACTAAGCGTTTTGGTGAATACAATAAAATATTTAAACCTGATTATTATAGCCTATAATAAAATATTTATACTCTATTAGTACTTCGGAATATTAAGTTAACCTTATACCATTTGCTTTAAGGATCCACGATATCTGGCCCACATGCATTGGTTCATGTCTGATAGCATGCATTAAAACTGTTTCCTTGGTGTTTGAGCCCCCGAAATTCGCTTCTATATTATTTTCTGACTGCATCTGCTCATCGGACATTTTATTCAGTATTTCTATTGCATGTTTATGTACTTCTTCCAGCCTGTTTTTAACTTCATCTATACCAGGTGGGTTTTCTATCTTTTCCGGTTCAGAGCCAAAACCATAATCATTAAGCCATTCTATACTTAGGCTTTCTCCGCCAATGCCTTCTATTATCAGGAAATGTTCGGTCCATACTAAATGTGCAAGTATCCAGAATGCACTGTTCAATTTTACACCATCAAGCTCATACACCTTATGCAGGTCCAGGCCCTCAAGCTTCGAATTGTAATAATTCGTTAGATTTCTTGCCATTTCATAGGTTTTTATCAAAGCCTGTGTACGTATGTTGTTTTCCATATTAATTATAATTTTTATTTATTCAATAATAATAAAAAAGTGTGTTCTGTTCTTCTTGAATATTGCTTTTTATTTTTTCAGGTCCAGCCTTACAACATTTTCTATATGGAATGTATGCGGGAACATATCGACCGGCTGAATTTTTGTTATATCATAACGTTCTTTTAATAATGCAAGATCCCTTGCCTGAGTGCCCGGATTACATGAAACATAAATGATCTTTCCCGGTAAATACTGTAATATATACTCCGCTGCTTTTGGATGTATCCCGCTTCTTGGCGGATCCAGAACAAATGTATCAAATCTTTCTTTGTTTGTATTTTCCGGTTTAATTATCTCTTCAAGATAGTCTTTAACATCTTTAGCTTCAAATCTGCAATTTGATACTGAGTTTAGCCCTGCATTCACATTAGCCATTTCAATTGATTCACTGCTAAGCTCAACACCATATACTGAACGAACCATACCGGAAATATAAAGCGATATTGCACCGCAGCCGCAATACAGGTCAAGAACTTTTTCAGATTTATTGAATTCTGCAAATTCAGCCAACTGCTCAAAAAGCCTTTCACACTGTCTTGAATTGGTTTGAAAGAACGAATTAGGTGTTATTTTAAATCTGTATTTACCTATCTGTTCTTCAATATAACCTTTGCCAAAAATGGTATTGAAATTATCAGCCAGCGCAACCTGTGCCTTTGAAGTGGTTAATGAATTTACTAGTGTTGTAACTTCGGGAACTTCCGATCTCAGTAATTCAGAGTATTCACCGATTAACTCAGGATTCTCATCATATGTTATCAGGTTTACCATCAGGTCATTGTTTACCACAGATCTTCTTACGGTCAGAAACCTTAAATAACCTGAATGAGTTTTAGTGGAATAAACTGAGATATTTCTGCTTTTAAAAAAATCACGGGTAAGGTTAAGTATTTTATTTGTTGCAAGTGACTGCAGGTAACAGGCTCTTATATCTATTATCTTATCAATAAAGCCGGGGATATGATATCCCAATGCAAAATCTTTATCTGTGATCTCACTTTCCATATCTTCCCGTGTCAGCCACCGTGAGTTTGAAAAAGAAAATTCAAGTTTATTCCTGTAATAATAAATATCCTGCGAACCAAAAACTTCAGGAACATCTAAGCCCTCAAATCCGCCTATTCTTTCAAATGCATTTTTCACAATATTACGCTTCAGCACTAACTGGTAATTGTAATCTATATTCTGCATCTTACAGCCATTGCAGGTACCAAAGTATTCACATTCAGGTACTGTTCGTTTTGGCGAGGGATTTAAAACCTCAATTAATTGTGATTCGGCAAATTTCTTTTTCTTCTTTCTTATTTTTGCTTTAACAGTATCTCCCGGAACAGTTCCGGGTACAAATACTACGAATTCATTGTTAAATCTTCCGATGCCGACACCTTCAGCTCCTATATCTTCAATAGAAAGCTCAATTATATCATCTTTTTTCAGGTTATCCAATTTTAGCAGTAATTTTCGTTAATATATGAAGTAATATTAACTTTAAATAATATTCTAATTTTATTATTATGTACAAATATAATTATAATCCCGAGATAAATAAATTTGATAATTAGTGAAAAATAAAGCAATATCTGATGCTAAACGTGTTATCCAGATAGAACGAAAAGCATTAAGCCTTCTTGAAAAAAGACTCAACGGCAGTTTCAGCGAAGCAATCGATATTATATATAAGTGTAAAGGCAGGGTAATAGTAACCGGATTGGGAAAATCAGGAATTATAGCTCAGAAAATTGTTGCTACACTAAATTCAACAGGCACACCCTCTATATTCCTGCATTCAGCAGATTCGATACACGGTGATCTTGGAATTATACGCCGCGGTGATGTAGTTATATGTATTTCAAAGTCAGGTGATACATATGAGCTCATTCAGCTTTTAATGGCTATTAACCAGTTTGGTGTTAAAGTTATTTCTATTGTTGGTGATGTTGATTCAAAATTAAAGGACCTTTCTGATGTCATTCTGGATGCTTCTGTTGACCAGGAAGCATGTCCGTACAACCTTGCTCCTACTACATCAACTACCGCTGCTCTTGTAATGGGTGATGCACTGGCTATAGCACTGCTTA
>CAZOAP010000244.1:0-5272 GCA_964577645.1 uncultured Ignavibacteriales bacterium | reverse complement strand
GCAGTACAAAGTACGTTCAAATAGAAATTAAACCTAAGTATAATGGAGCAGAACAACACGGATAAGAATATTGAAAGCAGTAAAGAGCATTTAAAGAACCTGACAGAAATACGCAGTTTAATGGAGCGATCATCAAGCTTTATATCGCTCAGCGGACTCTCAGGAGTAAGTGCAGGTATTATGGGCTTAATTGCTGCTTATATACTTCATTTAAAGCTTTACCGGTTCATGGATTATACCAAAGGACCATTGGTAACTGCGCAAAGCAGGAATGAGCTTATAATATTCGGAATAACTGTTTCAGCAATTGTGCTTGTAATTACTTTTATACTTACAATATATTTTACCGCGCGAAAAGCTAAAAAAAGCGGCTTGCCTGTCTGGGATGGTTCAGCAAAAAGAATGGTTGTAAATCTTTTTATTCCTTTGGTAACTGGTGGTATTTTCTGTCTGATACTGATATTCCAGTATTTTGACTGGCTGGTGCTGCCTTCAATGCTTGTTTTTTACGGGCTGGCACTGCTTAATGCGGGCAAGTACACACATAATGAAATAAAATGGCTCGGACTTTCGGAAATAATTATAGGTCTTACCGCTATGCTTTTTTTGAGTGAAGCTATTTACTTCTGGGGACTCGGTTTCGGGTTAATGAACATACTTTACGGTATGGTAATGTATTTTAAACATGAAAAAGAGTAATGAAATACTCGTATTAAGGTGAATTGTATTTATGCAATTCATAAATAAAAAGTGATTAAATGATATTTAACGGAACAATTTGAAGGATATACTCGTAAATATAAATAAGCTGTTTGAAAGCAAGGTTAGGCTTGGAATAATGTCAATGCTTATAGTGAATGAAAGCATCGATTTCAATTCACTAAAAGGACACCTTGATGTTACCGATGGTAATTTAGCCAGCCATATTGCCTCACTGGAAAAAGCAAAATACATTAAGGTCAATAAATCTTTTATAGGTAAAAAACCAAACACAACATATTCCGTAACATCATCGGGAAGGAGAGCATTTAACGAACATTTAGACGCATTGGAAAGGTTAATTAACAGCAGTCTTAAATAAAATAAAATCTTCTGGCTGCTTAAAATCACATTATGGAAACGATCATCAATTCACGGAGGCTGCAAAATGCATAAGCCCAGGTTCCTTATTACAATATCATTGCTGGTAATTTATAATTTCTTTTTCTGGTCAGAAAAACTGGGTATGAACCTGTTCATTTTCTTTACTATGGGTATAATTGCTGCACTTTTTATGAATGAGGAAAATATCAGGAACAAAAATGTCATAGTATCTATGCTTGCCTCATTATATGCTTCTGCTATGGTGCTCTTTATCAATTCAGGTTATGCCAAGTTTGCTTCTTTTGTTTGTTTTATGATCTTTACCGGGTTTGTTCACCAGCCGCAGTTAAAGACCGTATATAATGCTCTGCTTACAACAGTATCAAGCTTTGTGATCTTCCCCTATAACATTTACACTGAGCTGAAATATTTTGCATCAAAATTCCGTGCATTCAAGATACTGCTCAAAGTGATGAGGCTTGCAATAATCCCCCTTGTTTTCTTTGTGATATTCTATGCAATTTATGCATATTCAAACCCGGTTTTCAATTCATATTCGGTAACATTTTGGGATTCTGTCGGCAGGTATCTTTATGATATATTCATTAACTATCCGCTGCTGCGCTTCTTTTATATACTGCTTGGGCTGATGCTTATTACTGCATTTATATATAACAATAAAATAAATGCTTTTGCAATGATAGATAATTCATTCCATGAAACCCTGAGGCGTGATAAAAAATTCAAGGTACACTCACGCACCAGGCCCGTACCAAAAACCCATTTTATGTACACAGCATTTTCATACAGGTTCAAGTTCAACTCACTTAAGCTTGAAACAAAAATGGGAATTGTATTACTTATCATGATGAATGCTCTGTTAATACTCCTTAATATTATTGATATACAGGTAACATGGCTTGGATTTGAAGCATCAAATATAGATAACCTGGCATATTATGTCCATGAAGGCACATATTACCTTATATTCAGCATAATGCTATCTATTTTGATTCTGCTGGTGATTTTCCGCAGCTCACAGAACTACCTGCAGCCAAACAGAACATTGCGTATACTTGCATATACATGGATAGTTCAGAACGCCTTCATGGCATCCTCGGTAGTATTAAGGAATATATATTATATCGACCATTACTTTGCACTTTCATTCAAGCGTATTGGCGTAATGATCTTTATAATATTAACGCTTACAGGACTTGTTACAATGATCATAAAAATCCACTCTAAAAAGACAACGTTCTGGCTTTTTAAAATAAACAGTACGGCAGCACTTGTTATGCTGCTAATAATGAGCTCTTTCAGCTGGGATAAGGCTATAGCGGAATTCAACCTGAAAAATCCCGTGAAGGAAAGCATAGATATTGAGTACCTTTTAAGGCTGAATGAAGATGCACTTCCGGTGCTGGATAAGCATAAGGACCTGCTTGACAGGGAATACCTGGAGTACAGTTTCCTTTTCAGTGAGTACGGCAACGGGCTTGAGGTTTATAATACCCGTGTTATGAGATTTCTGGATGAGCAGGAAAATTATACCTGGCTTTCATGGAACCTGCCTGATACAAGAACAAAGGAATATTACAGGGAGAATCCCCTGCCTTATTTGAAGTATAAGAAAAATAAAAATGACAGCCTGAAAAATAAGATAAATGAAAAAAATGAGCATTTGGAAGTTATCCCGCGCGGAAATAATAATGATATAGATGCAAGGGAATTACGTGAAAATGAACCAAAGCTTGGCATTGACACAATAAAATAATGAGAGATGCTGATAAATATTTTGATAAATTTACGTTTACAGGACTTGTTTTGCTGCTGCCGGCAACAATTATTTTGCTTTCAATATTATTAAGGGCAGTTCATTCAGAAACACTTTATTACGCTTTATTTGTTATGAAAAAGACTGTAAATCCATATACTATTATGAACTCAGCATCACTTTTATCTTTAATTATTTGTTTTGCTGATATACTAAAAATAAACAGCAAAAAAATAAATGATAACAGGGAAGAAATTATCTTTTACAATAAGAGCTTATTGAACGTATCAGTAATATTTATAAATATTTCTTATATAGTTATGGTTTATTTTTATCATGAATTCGAAAAGCTTGGAAATATTCCCGTTGGAAGAAATTGAAAAATAAAATATTAAATAATTAAATGTTAAATATAATGAAACAGGAAATTATAGATAATATTGAAAATCCCTCAATGCTTGAAAAACTTTACAGAGGAAACAAAGAAGGATTTGAGCTTGATTTCAGGGAAGCATACCCCGGGATCAGTCAGTTTCCGCTTGCACAGTTCTGGAAAGTGAGGTTTGAAACTGAAGAAAATATTAACACAGACGGGCAAATAAGCAGCGCCATTAATAGCAGCAGAGCTGATAATAAATTTCAGATCATATTTACAGTATTTGCGGCACTTATATGCGGGACGATTTTTAAAATTCCGCAGGTTTTTGGGTTAAATGCGCAGAATTTTATAATTGATAATATCCCAAATGTCCTTTTTCCCGCACTCACGTTATATTACCTGCTGAAATATAATGCAGAAAATAAAAAGTATACAATAATATTCAGTACGGTGCTGATTTCAGTTCTTTTTATGAACCTGGTGCCATGGCAGGAACACAGTGATACAAGGATCCTTTCAGCTTTGCATTTTTCCTTTATAACATGGCTGCTGCTTGGTGCAGCTTATGTGAATTTCGATCTTTCCTCACAAAATGCCAGGATGCAGTTCTTAAAACGGAATGGTGATATGCTTATATTAACAGGTGTAATAATTTGCTGCGGTATGCTGCTTATTATGCTTAGTGTTTCAATGTTCAGTGTAATAAAAGTGAAAATTGATAAGATCCTCGAAGATTACGTAGCAGTATATGGTTTAGTATCAGCGCCGATTGTGGCAAATTACATGATAGAAAGCTCACCGAAAATAATCAGCAGGGTCGCACCGTTCATCTCCAAAGTATTCACACCTCTTATACTGATAGTAATGACAGGTTTTTTAACAGCATTGATTTTTTTCGCCAAGGACCCTTTCAATAACCGTGAAGAGCTGATAGTTTTTAATATTTTGCTTATTGCTATAATTGGTGTTGTTGTATTTACTTTTCCGGGTAATTCAGCAAACTACAGGTCAGTTTACAATAAAATACTGCTGCTGCTATCATTTGAAGCTTTGATAATAAATTCAATTGCACTATCAGCAATAATATACAGGCTGTATGCATTTGGTGTTACCCCGAATAAAATTGCCGTGCTTGGAGCAAATCTGCTTCTGTTTTCTAACCTGATATTGATAACAATAAAGCTTATTCAGTTTATCAGGAATAAAGCTGTATCAGGCAATGTTGAAAACAGCATGACAGTAATGTTACCATATTATGCGGTTTGGGCAATATTAATTTCTATAGTATTACCGTTCATATTTTCATTCAAATAAAATATATTAAAAGGGGATGTTATGAAACCAAAAATAATATTATCAATAATGGCTGCAGCTCTCACACTGCTTGCAGCCTGTTCCGGCACACCAAAAACACTGAATGTTGGTGATAAATTAAAGCACGACGACTTTTTCTATTCAATACAAAAAGTGATGAAGACACCGGATTTTGTGGGAAGTAAATCCCGGGGTACATTTTATGTAGTGATGTTCAAAGTGCAGAATGATGCCAAACGTGTTGAGCATCCATGGGATAGAAATGTTGTATATATGGTTGATGAGAACGGCAAAGAGTATGAAAATAATATAGAGCTTGAAAAAGAATACAGCAGGATAAATTACGAACAGTTTAAGGATAAATTTGTAACGGCAGCGGGCACATCGGATTCAACTGTGCTTGTATTTGATATTCCGAACAATGTAAAAGAGCCTTATATTAAATACAGAGGCGATTTTTTAATGGGTGAAATGTTTGACGGCAATCAGTTCAAGAATTCAAAGGTTAAGCTGTTTTGATTTTCCCAAAATTCAGAATAGTATTTTGGTTGAGCGGAATTATTTTATACATTACCCCATTTATACTAAATGTATTTAATATTGATTCATTTTTATACTCTTTACTCTTTTTCTGTATATATAGTATTCTTTTCATAATGTTTTTCTTTACTGAAGAATATGATTATTTTAGGCATGTTACTGTTACTATTACAATAATT
>CAZOAP010000243.1:0-5314 GCA_964577645.1 uncultured Ignavibacteriales bacterium | reverse complement strand
AGTATTTAAAGACCAATGAGCATATCGGTTACGTTATATCGGATATCAGCAAGAAATATGACCCGAAAGTAATTAACGAGCTGAAAGAAATTGAAAACACAATTAAGTTCAGGATTTTATATTAATGCAGATTAAATTTTGATAACCCAGGCAATATTAATATTAGTACTCATTTTGGCAAACGCAGTATTTGTTGTAATTGAGTATGCTATAATCCGTGTCCGTTCAGCTGAGCTTGATACTCTTGTAAATAACGGAAATCTCCGGGCAATACGTGCAAAAGGGGTTATCAGCGAGCTTGATAAATATATATCAGCTACACAGCTTGGTATAACTTTTGTTAACCTTATGATAGGCTGGGTGGGAGAAGATATCTTCATAAAACTGCTTCACCCGTTATTTACTTCGATAGGCATATCAGGTGAATTCGGTGAAACACTGGCTGTATTCCTGGGGCTGCTAATAATAACTTATTTTACTATTACACTTGGTGAGCTTGCCCCCAAAGCCTTTGCAATTCGCAAATATATCGGGGCTGTATTGTGGCTTTCATATCCCTTAACATTATTCTACAGGGTATTCAGACCGTTTATCTGGCTGCTGAATGTATCAGCTAAATTTATTATCAGGCTTATTCATCTTGACCCAAAGGATGATGATACCGGTATACACAGCGAAGAAGAGATAAGGCAGGTAATTCGCGAAGGAAGAAGATCAGGCGTAATTGATAAAACCGAACATCAGCTTATAGAAAAAATATTTGATTTTAATGATAAGCTGGCAAAAGAAATAATGGTACACCGCGGTGATATGGTAGTTTTAAATATCAACGATACCCGCGAGAAAATTTACGGGGTTGTGACAGAAGAAGGTTACTCAAGGATACCCGTTTATAAAGATACCATTGATAATGTTATTGGTATAATCTATACAAAAGATCTTATCTCAGCATCCGAGCACAGGCAGTTAATTACCCTTCATGATATTATAAGGCCTGCGTATTTTATTTCAGGCACAAAAAATATCGGTATCTTAATGCGTGAGTTCCAGAAGGATAAAGTGCATATGGGAATAGTTGTAAATGAATACGGCGGGGTAGAAGGGCTTGTTACCATGGAGGATATAATTGAAGAAATTACCGGTGAAATAATGGATGAATATGATATTGAATCACCTGACATAATAAAAGGAAAGAACCAGGAATATGTAGTTAACCCGGCAATAGCAGTTAAGGAATTCAATGAGAAGTTTAAAGCTGAAATTCCCATCACTGATAAATACAACACATTAGGCGGTTTCCTTTTTTACGTTACCGGGCATATACCCGAACAATATGAAAGAATAGATTATTCAGGTTTTACATTCATTATCATAAATAAACAAAGAAATACCATCAAGCAGGTTAAGGTTATCAGAAATGCTAAGTAGTCTCTTTATCCCTGTATATTGCTAATATGTAAATAAATAAAAATTATGTTACCTCACCTTAACAGGCAGCTCGCTGCCAATAAAAAACTGTCCGTTTATGCCCTGTATATCAACCGGAATTTTATCGCCAAATACAGATCTGCCGTTGACAGACTGTATATCAACCTTGAGGCTTTTACTCGAGCTGCCGTCTATCCTTTGCAGGTCAACAGGCAAATATCCACCTGAAATGGATGAACCGTTAATGCTTTTAAGATTCACATCCTGTACTGTATCATATGCATTTGCATCTTTGGGACCTAAATATATGTTTACTGTAATAAGTAAAAGACATATGGCTATTACAGATAACACTGCTTTTGAGTATTTATCCAGATTCACAACAACTTTACCTGTACCATTTGGTGTATTTAATATTGACATTTATTGTACCCTTCATTCTAAAGCACTGTAAATATTAGTGCCGTGTTTTTTGTTTAGTATATTTGTTATATTTACAGTGAAAATAACAGATTTGTTTCAAAGATATTGAGCAAAAGTAAGGTTTTAATGAAAATTTTAAGAAATTATAATACCCTGTAAATGCACCTCGAAAGCATACTATTTGAATTAATTCTGGTAATACTTATCATTTTTGCCAATGCATTTTTTGTAGCTGCGGAATTTGCTATAGTGAAAGTCCGCTCAACCCAAATACAGCCCCTTGCAGATAACAAGAACCAGAGAGCAAAAATTGCAATGAAGATACTTGCAAACCAGGATGCCTATCTATCAGCATCACAGGTTGGTATTACAATGACATCATTGGGTTTGGGCTGGGTTGGTGAGCCTGTTACTGCAAAGCTCCTTAGCCCTGTATTTGTATGGCTGGGTATGACAAATGAACAGACCATTCATACACTATCAGTTATAGTCGGATTTATATTCTTAACCTTCCTGCATATTTCTCTTGGTGAGCAGGCACCAAAAATGCTTGCGATAAAGAGTCCCAAGTCGGTATCACTTATTGTTGCCATCCCGCTAAACCTGTTCTATATATCATTTAAGCCTATTGTATGGCTGCTCAATCATGCAGCTAATATGATATTACGCGTTATTGGTATCCAGCAGGTACCTGATTCTGACAGGATAAATTCTGAAGAAGAGCTAAGGCTGCTTATAACAGAGGGAAGAAAATCAGGTGCTATAGACCAGACAGAGCATCAGCTTATCGAAAAGATATTTGAGTTCAACGATAAGCAGGCAACTGAAATTATGGTTCCAAGGAACCATATGGTAGCAATTGATATTGATGACTCCCGAGAAAAAATATTCCTTTTGGTAACAGAAGAAGGTTTTTCACGCCTGCCGGTTTACAAGGATACAATTGATAATATTGTAGGAATAATTTATACCAAGGATCTTATTTCAGCAGCAGAGCACCGTGAGCTTATAGCAATACAGGATATTATCAGGCCGGCATTTTTTGTTTCTTCAACAAAGCTTATAGGCAACATGCTGAAAGAAATGCAGCGCAATAAAGTCCACATGGCAATTGTAGTAGATGAATACGGCGGGGTAGAAGGCCTGGTTACTATAGAAGATATTATCGAAGAAATAGTAGGGGAGATACAGGATGAGTACGATGTTGACGAAACACAGGAAGTAGTGAATGAAAAAAGCGGTGTATACCTTGTGAACCCGATAATTTCAATAGAAAATTTCAACAAGAAATTTAAATCTGATATACCTGAGGATACTGATTACCAGACCCTTAACGGTTTTTTGCAGAAAGTCACAGGACATATCCCCGAAGTATACGAGAGAATTGATTTTAAGGGTATGAGCTTTGTGGTAACTAAAAAATCAGGCAACAGGATACTGCAGGTCAGGGTCCAGAAGATATAGTATCATCTGGCTTATTTTTATTGCCAATTGATCTTATCTTTTCAATTATTTTCATAACTTCTTCAGAATCCTTTAAGCTGTAATAGAGGTATAACCCGGCAAATATAAAGTATAACGAGGCAAGAATTATCCTTACTCCAAATTTAAGATCGAAGTAATAACATACAGCAACAATTATAGCCGATGGCAGAAATAATGCTGCTATTTTAAAATACCCATAATCAATTGGATACAATTTCTGTGAAACTGAAAGAGTTAATATGAAAATGAGAAAATTTGCTGACATTATCGAAAGTGCTGCTCCTACTGCACCAATTGTTGGAGTTAGCAGGAAGTTCAGCCCAATATTTACAGCTGCTGCTACAAGTGTTATCCAGATAGTATGCCGTGCTTTTTTTGTCACCGCTATACCTATAGAAACAATAAAATACCCGCTGAAAAAAACCACACTTAAGCACAGAAAGGGTACAACTGCTTTAGCTGAATAATACGCAGGCTGTGTAAAAACTTTCAATATATCTATTGAGAACATTGAAATAAAAAATATTGCAAGAATATTTACAACAAAATAAATGAAGAAGACTTTTGCATAAATTTTCTTGGCATTTGGTTCATACTGAATATCCATTGCGTAAGGCGCCCATGCCATTTGTAAAGCTCCTGAAACAAGTCCAAGGAAAGATGCCAGCTTGCCGCCAACAGCATATATACCAATATCAGCAACATTTCTGAAATGTGCAAGAAAATACCTGTCAGTTGTGGTAAGTATCCAGACGGCAAATGCAGTGCCAATTAAGGGACTCCCGTATTTCAGGATTTTAAAAGCCCAATCCTTTGAAAAATGGATACCGTATCTTTTAAAAACATATATAATAGTAAACAGCGCCATTAAGCTGTATGAGATCACACTGGCCATAATTGCACCCCAAATACCTTTTTTGAGAATTAAAATAAAGTAAATGTTGAAGAAAACATTCACAAGCAGATTTGATACTGAGACCCAGGTAAAGATCCATGGTCGTTTTTCAAACCGGATAAGATCAGTAAAGAATGAATAAATTGACTGCACTCCAAGAGAAATTCCTGTTAAAATAAGAAACAGGGAATAATCTCTACCGAAGATCAAAAATGAAAGCTTATTTGAAAGCAGCCCAACAATTATAAATATAACTGAAGCAAAGGTGATCCTTATTATTAGTGTAGAAGAGACCATAATAGGTCTTTCCTTTAAATATTCCTTGCGGAAATAATAATAGCTGAGTGATGAATCTGTGCCGCATACTACCAGGTATATGCTAATTATTGCAACTGTACCAAGCAGGTCAAGGATACCATAATCTTCGGGAGTCAGCAAAGCAGTATACAGCGGAAGTAAAAATACTCCGATGAATTTTTGTATATACGTGCTTAATCCGTATATCAGCGTTTCCTTGAAAAAACGTTTAAGCATTATTTACAATTTTCCAATAGGTCATAATATATTTTTGCAGTTTTTTCTGCATTATGATATTGCTCAATATATTCTCTCGATTTTTTCCCAATCTCAATTAGTTTTGATGGTGTCGATAATATATCTTTCAAAACAGTATATAAGGTGTCAGGGTCAGCATTTATTACGGGCATATCCATTGGTGACTTTTCATATATATCGGGCCTGATATAACAAACAACCGGTTTACCCATTGCCATGCTTTCAATTGAAAATAAACCGTAAAAACCAACAAGCATCTGGTCAATTATGAGGTCAGAATTTTCAATCTCTTTATACAGTTCTTCTACACTTACATCTTTAATTATCCTGAATTCAAAATCGAATTCTGTTTTCAGTTTATCTATGGCAGCCAGTATATATTTAGTACCTTTATATTCAGGATTTGATGGTGCGTGAAGAATCTTAAGTTTTTTCCCGGGATTAGAGCCGGTATATACAAATTTATCAATATTTACTGGAAATAAAGCCGGGATATATTTTTTGCTTAAAGAACCCGCAGCTTCTTCA
>CAZOAP010000242.1:0-5315 GCA_964577645.1 uncultured Ignavibacteriales bacterium | reverse complement strand
GTAATAAGTAATTTTGTTCTCAAGCATCGAATACTTGCCGTCTGAACTGTTCCTTTTAAACCTGAATACTGTAGTATCCACTGTTTGAGCAATTGCGGTGATGCTGAATGTGATTAAAAATAAAATTATTAGTTTTTTCATAATATTTATCTAATTTTAGTTGTTATAATTTTCCATTTACGAATAAAGCTCTTTGCGCTGCCGCCAGATTTATGTGCTATGCCTGAACAAATACCGGCAAAACTATAAGTATCCCCAATATTGCCAGGCGTTATATTTATTTGAAAATTAAGTTCACCCGTACCCCTTTGACCTGTTGGAGTTGATGCGATATAAGCATATTTATGACACGCATCTGTAATTAAAAATGCTGGGTCAGTGTATTCTGTTGAACTCCATGCACTTGCATAAATGCTATCGTAACAATTCGCAATTGGTGTGATATATTCAAATTCGTACTCATAGTAAATATGTACATCCCAATATGCTGGATACGGGAAATTAAAAGTTTGGATTGTTGAATAATCCGCGCTATCTAAGTTTGTAGCAGTGTTAGAACTTGCAATTGTTACAATTTCATTTATGACCTGTGAACTATCAATACTTGCGTCAAGTGTATTCCGGTAAACCATCCATAAATCCCATGGGCTGACCTGATTCCATCTGTTACGGTTTAGACTCCATGATTTAGTATAACTATTCTCACTAATGACGGTATCTTTTTTGAAATAAAGGCTATCCTGTTGGTATGGAAGATACAAATTTAATCCCGTTGATGTACTCCATGTAAAATGAGATGTATTTATTTGTATAGGCTGAGATTTTGATGTACCCCAAAGTTTTCGACCTGATAATAAATGTATTTCAAGACCTGAAATGAAATAAGGCTTTACTCCATAAATACTATCTGCAAAATCACGGAATATTAAACCGTTGTTACTTACAGCAGAATAATCAGATACCCATGATGAACCTGAATATATGTAAGGCTTATACCATGTTTCAGTACCTCCCAGCTTAAGCCAGTCACCCGATGAAATAGTTTTGTTACCTGATATACCTGTAACAGAACCAACTTTTAGAATATAATTGCCAAGCGAAGTTGTAAGTAAAGAATTTATCCAGGGCACAATATCACCCACATATAATCCATTAGGACCTCCCCACCAAGTCTGTTCAACTCCAGAAAAGTAGTATTTAGCTTTTTCAAATGTTGTAAAGCCTGAAATTAAATAATTTCCCGGAGGATCTTCTGTAACGGTTAATCCGTCTATATCATCATCAATTCCAAACGGTGCGCGCCTGAATGATATCTGAGCTGATTGTCCTGTAAAAGGTGCACCTTCAGATGTAACTAATCTCAATGGCACACTTTCATACTGAGTATAAGCTGTAGAACAAAGAAACATTAATACTAATGCAAAAAATAATTTTTTCATATTGATTATAAATTTAAGTTTGAACTCCACCCTCAAATGGTGTTCCGGTACCACCTCCCGGTAACACCACTCCAGGTGCAAGTGGTTTAATGAAGTTTAAATTTTTATAAGTCCTATCTGATTTGAAAAATAACTTTAACCCTTCATAAGCATCATCACCCCACAGCAGCCGCAGCGTGATTTCATCTGTGACGCTTAATACAGGAATATTGAATGATGTATCATCATCACGGACCATCAGCTTTAATATTTTGTTGTTATTTGACTGCAAATCTTCAATTCTACCTGCATCGTATATCGTATCTACATTTGCACTATTTGAATAATCTAAAGCAAAGAATATCTGCCATCCAATGTGATAACGTTCCCAAAGAATCATCATATCAGCAAGATCATATGTTTGGAATTGCTGTTCAATAAAGCCTCGTTTCCAGGTCATCCATATTGTGTCCGGGAATTGGGTATGGTCTAAGATAATTGTAGTAGATCCCGGAATATCCCCATCACTTTCAATTGTGAACTTATGCTTACCTTTAGATAGTAAAATCATTTGATTTTATACGATTTTTGACCTTTTATGAAATATTGTTTGACAAATCCATTTAAAACACTTATTTTTGATATGTATGATACCGAACAATCCAAAGAAATTGAACATTGAGCCTCAAAACTTTTAGCAAGCATACCTAACGGTATCATACAAACTTGCTTTTAGATGCGAGGCTCTATTTATTTTTATCATTATGTCAAAGAAAAAAGTAATTACTGAAAATTTAACTCCACTGGAAATACGTGTAACTGAGTTACATAATGAATCAACCAGCTGGTTCAGAAAATACTGGAATGTATTTATTGAATTGTTTCCTTTAACACGTAAGGATGAGAGAACACCTTTATCGGTTAAAGAATACAAGCTCTGTGAGAACAAAGTTGATACTTCAAATCCGGCCATAAACCCATCAATGAGCCGTGTAATTGTTCCTAAAAGCTTAAGAAAAATAATTTCCCATTTAAACATTTTATCTTTATAAGTCATGAGAAAACCACTTGGTTTAAATCCTACAGGGATTAGTAAAAGATTTGTTATATCAGTTTTGATTTTACTCACTATATTTTTTATTATAGGAATAATCGCTGGATGTGGTGATGATAATATCACCAACAACAATAACAATAATGGAAATACTGAAAATTTAATATTCAGCAAAGACTCAGTTGCAATTAATGGAAGTGGACACCAGTTTGTATTATTTATTGATACCTTGGCAATTGATACAGGAATATTGAAAACAACTTTTGATGTTGAAACTAACTGTGATAGCTTACAGGATAATCCTTGGATATATGTTACTGCATTTTCCCTTACGGATACCACGGTATATATGCAGAAGAGTATGCCGATAAGGAATGGATCATATTCCTTAACGTCAAATATTGTCTTTAATAATACTGTACAGTTTGATTTCCGTTTGGAATACACTTCTACAACACCGAAATTTATGAGATTTAAAAACATAAAAATTTATAATTAATCTATTCTTGTAGTTTGATATTCGGCTTTTTTGCCGTTTGAACTATTGCCAGCATCACCACCACCATCACTGAAATTATAATCCAGTTCAAGTGATATTATGGAATGAACTTCATTCACTCCTTTATATGGTACAGTAAAAGTATCAAATAAATCCGGTTCACTTGTCAGTATTCCCGTAATACCCTGAACTGACCCCCTGTTTTTTAAAAGTACTTTTAATTCCTTTGCCGGTAATACTGAATTTACATTTAAACAATTATCATATATCCCAAAATCATTAGGTTCAGGGATATATTGATTACAGAATAATCTATGGGGTGCAATCCGGCTGTTACTTCTATTTGTGACACTCCAGTCCTTATATATTCTGCTATTATGAAACTTCAAAGAATATTCCTGACCGGATGAATTAGTCATATTAAGTTTAAACATATCATTCTCAACTATCTTTACGTCATCAAGTTCAATTTGCCTTTCAATACCGTTCTGGAAAACTGTTAGTTTTTTCTGGTAAGCTGCCTCACTGGAATCAAGAATAAAACAAGGATTAGGAGGCCCTCCTTGAGCTGGTGGTGTGAAGTTATAATTATCGAAATTGTATACCACACTTTCATTTATTAAGACTCCATGAACGATATCATATGTTCTTGTATTTGTAAAGTAAGTATCTGTCAGGTCGTATCTGTGATTCACCAACAATACCCAATTCTTATCTATCTTTGGAAGTTGAGTTCTGTAATAATCCTGAGGTTTCATAACCGCAGCGTTACCATTAAGACGGCGCATCAATCGGAATGTCAGGGGAATCCTTTCACCACCTAATGCTAATCCCTCATAACTGGCAGGGACTTCAAACTTATATACCAAACCCCAAACAGCTAAACCTTTGATGATATTATAAATCGTAAAATTGTCATTACCACCTGCACGTGCCCATACTAATAAAGATTTATTAAGAATTATTGGCTGAACACCAATATCAGTTGGTATATCATTCTGAAAATACATGAAAAACCTGTTCATTAATTGATTCCTTAAGTAATCCCAAAATGAAGTATTATCCTGAAAGTAATAAGCCGGCACTAACTTCTCAGCATATTTTTTCCATTCAATCATTGCATCATATGCAATAACGGTTAATTTAAAACCATCCGTTTTATTGGCATAACTGTAATCTGATTTTATTGGCAGATTAACAAATCCAGCCCATCTTTTACGGCCTGAATCAACTATGCAAAGCATTTTAATATCAGGAAAGCTTGGATCATAATTTAAAAAATCATCAAAGAAATCAGATATTGATTTATTGTCTATGCTAACCTCACGGCTTAATAATCCTAATACAATCTCCATATCACCATACTGAATCTGTGAAAAATCTTCAGGTGATGTTAATTGTTTTTTGGCTCTGGGGAAACTTACATGTTTAGTTAATACAAGAACGTCATCCGGTGTCGGGTCAACAATATCAAAATAATTTGTATGATTTGGAGCCATTCGAAATTTCGCAAACAGTACTTTCATCCCATTGTAGCATTATTTCTTAAAGCAGCTTCAATTGCTGAAGTCTCAAAAGCTTTTCTAAAGTCTATTGGATTCTTAATCTCAATTTTTACAATAGGTCTACTGCTAACCGATGCAGCAAAGCCTGAACCTACAGTTGAACGGTCCCTAGCCATAAACGATGACATTTCAGATATAGAAGATGATAACTCACCGAACTTCTTAGCATCCAAAACATAACCTGAAGCAGTTGGAATAAATAATTCTTTACCGTTCTCATTCCATTCATACATAGCACCTGCAATTGTTCTTCCACCTGAGGCAAGTCCGGGAATTGCTTTTAACGCACCTGCACCAGGTATAAAATCTAACAACCCTGTAATTGTATCAATGGTATTAATTAATTCAACAATAGCCTGTGTGATGCTGTATGCTGTTTGGAAAGCATTAATAACTTCAGCTGCACCGCCTCCGAGTACTTGGTCTATTTGCTGAACTAAACTTAATGATTGAGTGAAAGCATTAAGGGATTCTTTACCTATGTTATCCTGTATCTCCCGAAGCTTTTCAAAATATCTATCTTCTGAACCCTGTTCATTAGCGTTTGCAGTTGCAGTTCCGCGCGGTTTTTGCCTTTCAGAACGTGCATCAGGACTCTCAGCATTTAACCCCTTAGCAATAAAGCTGGATAACTTGTCTCTTAATTCAACTTCCTTTTCAAGAAGTTTTACAAGCTGTTCCTGTTTCAGATTTGTTCTATCAACAGCCTCTAATCTGAGAAGCTCTTTTTTAATTGTATCTGAAATAAGACTGGGTTTTTTACCCTCAAGCTTTAACTG
>CAZOAP010000241.1:0-5368 GCA_964577645.1 uncultured Ignavibacteriales bacterium | reverse complement strand
TACTATCTAAATACATTTTTATTTGTAAAATCTCAGCTTTGCCATTTGTATGTACATGAGCTGAAACCGAACCCCTATTATAGGTTGCTCTAACAATACTGGAAATACTTTCATCAACAATATTTGCAGCCATCATTGGTGCCTCTATTAAAGTTTTTGAAACATTTCTATTTTTCAATATATACAGAACTTTCTGCTTCATTGTTGGCTGACTTCTATCGGGTTCCAATTTAAAACCAGGTGTTGCCATAACGTCAGCGTCTGGCGCAAGATATTCTAATGTTTCTCTCAAAACCTCCCGTAATTCAGCTGCCGTTCCTCTATAAGAAGCTTTAGGAACCTGTATATCTGCTAAAACCTGCCTATATGAAAGAGCAGCATCAGAGTTAATACTTTCCAATACTTTAAGAATCGTTGTATCATGATCACTTGGATATGTATTCAAATTTTGTCTGCTACCAGTAACATTTTTGCTTCTCAAATATTCTCTAGATATTTCAGCTTCAACTAGTTTTTCAATAATTTGTTTAAATACCTTTAAATATACTGACTTTGAAGTTTGCTTATTGGCTTTATGCAACAATTCCTGCATAAGCGTATCAAGGTCATCAGTTGTAACAAGATCTTCTATCAATTTCTGACGTAACTCTCTAAAATAATCTTGAACAAATAGCTTAACCTTTTTTAAAATAGATGCTGAACTTATTTGCACCGCTGTTACTTTACTTAATGCCAAAGAAATTCTCTTAGCATTAATAATCTGTAAAGCTAAGTTATCAGGTGAAGTTGCAGTTGTTGAAGCTGTACTATTTTTTTGAAGGATTCTTTTTACCTTTTTGGTTTTTTTTGCTTTTATGGTTTTTTTTCCTTTCAATAACTTGACTACTTTCATTTAATCTATATGCTGCAAGATTATAACCAACAGCATTTAATTTATAATTACCTGGTCCAGTAATTTCCATGTAGCCAGATTTTTTTGCATTATTGAGTGTGTCGCGTGCACCATTCTTGCCAGCCGGTAATTCAAATTTAGCCTGAGTAAAATATTTCTCAATATCTGATGTATCAACAGCATCTTTTCTTTCACTGTGCGGAGCAAACTCTTTTAAATAGTATGCAACAAGTACAGCCATTTGAATTGCTGATTTAGGCTGTTTCTGCTGTCTTAAACTCCAGATATCCAAAACAGGTGAATCTGAGAGTATTTTTACCCCAGGCAATTCTTTAAAATTTGGTGTGGATATTCCAATCTGTTTTAATTGTCCATCAGATGAACGAATTCCTAGCCTGACTAATACATAATTGATTACTCTTGATTGACCTTCTGTATCTAAGTTAACCAAGGCGGAAATGATTTCACCCATAGCCTTTAATTCTTTATCTTGTTCCATTTTTTTTGAGTTTAATTATTTAGTAGATAATTTCCTATAAAATTGTATATTTTTAACCATCTTTTTTATAATTCCAAAATACGATTGAAACTAATATTCCAATAAAAATTGTAATAATAGCAGTATTAGGATTAAGACCAAAATATGATTGTATTCCACCCCCTGTTCCTATCGTGCTGACAATGAAACCCATACAGGATCTTAACAATCTTTGACGTTTTATTGACTTTTTCCTCTCGTGATTTTCTAGTGCTTTTTCAATAAGGGAAATAAGTCTATTTTCAGTTTTCGAAACTTTTGTTTCTGGTGAATTAGATTTGTTTTCCATAGAAGTTTAAGTTATTTGTTAATAAATATCTGTTAAATAATTGATTTATTGAGATATTTAAAACTATAACTTCACTTTTATGGAGTATATACTTTATGGTTTTTCTAGTCTGTTCTAAAAAATTAGAAATTAAATGTGAGTGAACATAATGAATAAAAATAATATTAAATAATTCATTTAAATATTTAAAGGGGGGGAAAACAAAAAATACTATACAATTCTTATTATTTTCATCAATATAAGTACTATATCTTACATTATAATCTGATAGTGAATCAAGTAAATCTATAAAAGGCGATTTAGTATGTGAGTTTACATTATTTTCAATAGATAAAAATGAGAAATCATCAAAATTGATATCTAATGGTTCGATAAAATCAATCTTTTTTGTTTTTCTTTTTCCTGCATAAACAATCTTGGCATAATCAATCTTTATACTTTCAATATAAGTTAAATCCAAAACCTGCTTTTTATTGTAAATATCAGTTCTCCCTGACCTTTTAGCCATGGATATCTGGAATAAATTCCTTATATATTTCAATAATTTTAGCATTGTTTATATTACAAATATAATTATGAATACTTGTGTTGTCAAGTTACATAAACTAAAAAAAGGCAGGTTCAAAACCTGCCTTTTAATGGATTATATCAAACTACCAGTGAATCTGGATAATTTTTATCATTATCTAATTCTTTTTTTGCGGTTTCAAAAGCTTTTTTTGCTTTATCTTCAGAATTATAATGCGCAAAATGATTCCCATTTCTGGTTTTAATTAGAATTGAATACTTATTAGTACCATCTGGTGTTTCTCTGTATTCAATTGAATCAATAATACTTTTTTTAAGGTGAATGTCACCGATTGTAATAAATACCATTATTTTTTTCCTTCCTTGTCATGGTCTTACATGACTTTTATTTATATTAAATATAAACAAGTTAATTCAAAAAAGAGTTTCTTTAATTTAAGCGTTAATCTAAGTAAGGCAAAAAAAAAGCGGGCTTATTAACCCGCTTTTAAATTGTTATTTGTATGATAAATTAAAAAACTACTTTATCAATATCATTTTCCTGGTTGAAACAAAATTCGATGCTGTTATCTTATAGAAGTAGATACCGCTTGCAAGATTTGTTGCATCAAATGATAGCTCCCATCTGCCCGCAGCATAATCTGTATTCAGTAATTCCGATACAACCTGTCCGTTTACATTAAATACTTCAACCTTTAACCTGCTGTTTCCGTTTATTCTGGGAAGATCGAATTTAATTTTGGTTACAGGGTTAAATGGATTCGGGAAGTTCTGGTATAAATTAAATCTTTCCGGTATTTCGTTATTATTCACTGTTCCAAGAATCGTTGTTGTGGTAAAGAACCTTATCAGCGAATACGGACCGTTACCCATACCGTTAACACCGCGCACTCTCCAGAAATATGTAGTATGCTCAAGCAACTCTGTTGTATCGGGAACCTGAAGCTCTGTAACCAGCAAAAGACTATCGGCACGTGTCATATTTATGAAATTCGGGTCTCTTGCAACCTGGATAGTGTAAAAATACGGCCATCCGGTTGGTGACCATGTAAAGAGCGGTGTAACTGAAACATTTATTTCAGCATCAAGCGGAGTTATCAGCTCCGGCACAGATGGCAATAAACCCCATCTTGCTACATTGATATTTGAGAAGAATCCGCCTGCAATTGTAACGCCGCGCCATCCCATTACATCGTTCACTCTTGGATTCGTTCCGCCAAGGCCGCCTCCGTATGGAGCAAAGGATGAGGGTCCCCCGCACGCAACAATGTTATTGGCATTGGTACCGTTTGCATTGGAAAACGTTCCGCCTATTACCAGTAAACCGTCACCAAATGCTTCAAACGTTCTGACGGTTCCGTTCATACCTGTACCTATTGGTGACCATGATGTATCATTCCATATAGCAATACGGTTAACCGTATCACCTTCTATTGTTCTGAAATCACCTCCTGCGTACAAGACTCCCTGGAACCTGCTGATGGCATAAACATTACCGCTATCAATACCCGGGCCAAGCGGTGAGTATGTTCCGGAATCAAGATCGAACCTTACAATTCTTTTTGCAGTATCAGTACCGCTTAATGTAAATGCTCCGCCTATATATAGTCCGCTTCCGACATGCTCAAATGCAAATACATTATCATTTACACCAACACCCATTGGTGAGAAGCTGGAATCCTGCCATATCGCAACATGGCTCGAGCTGTCACTGCCGGCAAACGTAAACCGCCCGCCTATTACCAGTGCGCCGTTTACAGTATCAGCTGCAAAGATAGTATTATTAGTACCGGTTCCAACCGGTGCCCATGATGTACCGTTCCACTGTGCAATATTGCTGCAAACAATACCGCCAGCAGTATCAAATGAACCGACTGCAATAAGCTTATTGTTATACACTGCAAGTGCATAAACTGTATCGTTAAGGCCTGAGCCCAGGGTATCCCATTTAGTTCCGTTGTATCTTGCTATGTTCTTTCCGGGTGTTGTAAACGAGCCGGCTGCGACCAATTCTCCGTTAAATTCAATAATTGAATTAACAAGTCCGTTTGTACCAGGTGTTACTGCACCCCATGAGGGAAATTGTGCGAAAATATTATTGATGGAACATAAGGAAATTATCAAAGCTAAAAATGTAAATCTCTTTGTAAAATGAATCATGATTTACCTCCCTTTAGATTTCAATAAATATATTGAATAAATAATTCTTTAACAACTATATAAATGAAGTTTTAGTTAGCGAAATCACGTGAATCTGGGACTATATCAGGATTTTACTAATAAAAAAGCGGGCTATTAACCCGCTTTAATTGCTCATTGCTCATTACTAATTATTAATTGCTATTTATAATCCACCCTAAAACTCGGAATCCCTGTTATATCTTCACCTATAATCAATGTATGCATTTCGTGTGTGCCTTCATATGTCTTAACTGATTCCAGATTATTAGCATGACGCATTACCGGGTATTCATCAAGAATTCCGTTTGCACCTAATACTTCGCGAGCCATACGGCAGATTGTCAAAGCTATTTCGCAGTTATTGCGCTTTGCCATACTGATATGTGTATGTTTTATAGTGCCGTCATCTTTCATTCTGCCAAGGCGGTAAACCATCAACTGCCCTTTTGTAATTTCATTCAGCATCCAAACAAGCTTTTCCTGTGTCATCTGGTAAGCGGCAATTGGTTTATCAAACTGAATGCGAGAGAGTGAATATTCAAGTGCTGTAGCGTAACACTCCATTGCTGAGCCTAATACTCCCCATGCAATTCCGTACCTTGCCTGGTTCAGGCAGCCTAATGGACCCTTAAGTCCCTTAACGCCGGGCAGCAGATTTGCATCAGGTACAAATACATCCTGCAGGGTAATTTCTCCTGTAATAGATGCACGCAAGGAAAGCTTGCCATGAGTTTCAGGTGTTTCAAAACCTTTAAAGCCGCGCTCAACCAAAAACCCGTGTACAACACCATCAAGCTTTGCCCATACAACGGCAATATCAGCTATTGGTGAGTTTGTTATCCACATCTTGGCACCGTTAAGTATATAACCGCCGTCAACTTTCTTTGCATTAGTTATCATACCTCCGGGGTTTGAACCGAAATCCGGCTCAGTCAGCCCA
>CAZOAP010000240.1:3479-5383 GCA_964577645.1 uncultured Ignavibacteriales bacterium | reverse complement strand
TGTATGAATGAATGTATTGTATCGCCGTATGTTTTAATTGCTGAGCGGATTATGAATCCGTTTTCATCCTCAATTTTTGTGGGTTCCATTGCAGGTACTGCACCGCGTTTAACGGTTTCATTAAATGCGCTTTCAGCGTCGTCCACTTCAAGCGCAATATCCCTTACTCCATCACCATGCTGTTTAATATGATCAGCCATAAAGCAATCCGGATGGTAAGGGGTTGAAAGTACGAATTTAATTTTACCCTGTTCAAGTAAAAATGATGCTCTTTCACGGTTTCCTGTTTCAAGGCCGCTGTACGCTGTAAGCTTAAAGCCCATTGCATACTGGTAATAAAAAGCTGATTGCTTCGCGTTTCCGCAATAGAATTCAATATGATCCCAGTTCTTTAACGGGAGAAAATCATCTGATTTGCCTTTTGGGGCATTTTTAACTTCGGGTGCTAAAGTATCCATTTTTTGTTGTTTTTAATTTTCACAAATATAAAAAATAACATCATAAGATTATATGACAAATATACCTCTATAAACAAAAAACAGTCTATAATAGTATCTTTGAATATAACAAGAATTATAGGTAATTTTGCTTCTTAAGGATAGTGACGGAGCATAATATTGGGAAAAATCAGATTATTTTTATCGTTGAATTTAGAAAGTACTGATATTGCTGTTCTTAAAGATGCACAGGCAAAGCTTAAAAAACAATTAGGCACAGAAAATATTCGTTGGGAAGATCCTGAAAAATTCCATTTAACCTTAAGATTTTTAGGTGATATAGACGAAGAAAAAGTTGACCCGCTGCAGGATACACTCAGCAGGCTGAAATTTGATTTTGATTCGGTTGATTTTACATGTGATAAGATCGGTTTTTTTCCTAATAAAAGGTTCCCTAACATTATGTTTGCGGGACTGAATGAAAAAGGAAATAACACTGATACACTGGTTGGCTTTATAGATAAAATTATATATAACTTCGGGGTTAAACCTGATAAAAAATTCATACCGCATATTACTTTTGCAAGGTTTAACCGTAATAAGCGAAGGAAAATAGAAAACAGCTTTGAATTCAAACTGGAACCCAGGGAAATAAAATTTGATTCTTTTAATTTAATGAGAAGCAAATTAATGCCCGGCGGTTCAGAATACGAAATTATAAGGAAATTTAATTTTAATAATTAAGGATAACATGCCATTTTACGAATACAAATGTTCCAACTGCGGATTTGAGCTTGAAGAGCTTCAAAGAATGAGTGACCCTCCCCTTGTTAAATGCCCTAACTGTAATAAAGATACCCTGCAGAAATTAATAGGTACAGGCGGGGGATTGATATTTAAGGGCAGCGGTTTTTACCTGACCGATTACAAGAAAAAATCTTCTTCAGGTGCAGGAAAAGAAAAAACAACAAAGACAATTGACAGTACAAAAAGTACAGGGTCTTCAGAAAAAACATCAGCACCGGGCGAAACGAAAAAATCTAAAAACAGCAAGAAAGAAAAATAACTGATGTATACAGTAGAGTTCAATAAGCTTCCTAATTTCAATAATCTTTATCTTGACTATATTTCTCAAAGTGAAGAAGATTACAATAAGCTGAAACCTTTCTTCAATTCTTATTTCAGGGAAAATGAAGAAATTTTCAAGGTTATAGATGAGAAGATTCACAATTACAATACCAGCAGGTACTTTGATAAGAACGTTCTGATAGATATTTTAAAGAGGCAGAACGTAACATTTGGGGGCGATGAACATACTGCGCATAATATTGAGCTGCTTGTTAATGAAAATACATTTGCAGTGGTTACCGGTCAGCAGGTTGCCTTATATACAGGACCCTTTTACACAATATTAAAGACCATATCAGCAGTAAAGCTTGCAAAAGAGCTAAAGGAAAAATTCCCCCA
>CAZOAP010000240.1:0-3469 GCA_964577645.1 uncultured Ignavibacteriales bacterium | reverse complement strand
AATTCAATTTTGTACCGGTATTCTGGCTTGAAGCAGAGGACCATGATATAGATGAAGCGAACCATACATATGTTATTGATAAGCAAAATGAGCTTGTCAGGGTTGGTTTTGATCCTGAAAGCACAAGCGATGATGAAGGAACCAGAAAAAATACGCCGCCTGTCGGCAATATCCCCTTTGGCGAGCTTATAAACAGTATAGATGAGCAGTTAAGAAGCACTTTGATTGATACCGATTTTAAGGATAAGATAATGAACATGGTCACAAAAAATTACCGCGAAGGCAGTGATTATAAGACAGCCTTTGCCGGATTAATGAATGATATATTCAAAGGTTATGGCGTTATATTCATAGACCCGAGCGACCATGAAATTAAAAGACTGCTGATACCGGTATTTGAAAAAGAGCTGACAAGCTCGCCGAAACTTTGTGAGACGATCATTACGCAAAGTGCTGAGCTTGAAAAAAATTATGATCTGCAGGTAAAGCCAAAGGTAATTAACATGTTCTTTCTGCATAATAACAACAGGCTGCTTATTGAGCCAAGAGAAGGCGGAAAGTTTGCATTAAAGAACTCCAAGCGCCGGTTTGAAAATGAAGAGATGCTTAATACTTTGAATGAAAACCCTGAGCTGTTCAGTCCTAATGTAGTACTCAGACCCATTTGTCAGGATTACCTACTGCCAACAGTAGCATATATAGGCGGACCCGGGGAGATATCTTATTTTGCACAGTTTAAACCTGCATATAAGCATTACGATATTACAATGCCTGTAATCTACCCAAGGGCATCTGTTAGTATTATTGAAGCGAAAATAGCTAAGTTCATGAATAACTTTAATGTTAAGCTTGAAGATATTTTCCATCACAGCTTCCTTGTTTCAAAGGTTGTTGATAAGCTCTCAGAGGTCAAGATAGAAGATGAAATATCCAGGTATACTGATGAGCTGAACAAGATATTTTATGATATGAGGAATATGACGGTTAAAGTTGACCAGACACTCCTTAATGCGGTCGATAACATGAAAGAAAAAACCAAGCAGAATATTGAGCATTTTAAGAGCAAGCTTATTAATGCACAGGCAAAGAAAAGTGAAACTACAACAACGCAGATAGATAAGGTTACCAACAACATATATCCCAATAATAATTTACAGGAACGGGTTATAAGTATCATTTATTTTCTGAATAAGTACGATGATACTTTCATTAAAAAACTGTTTCATGAAATTGATGTCACCAATTTCAATCACCAGGTTATTGAGATGTAAACTTATGGTTCTAAAGTGAAAAACGAACAGGTAAGAAGAATTCTTGTTATCAGGCTATCCTCCCTTGGGGATATAATATTAACATCACCGTTAATTGACCTCATACAGGAGACATTTCCGCTGGCTAGAATTGATTTTTGCACAAAAGAAGAATACGCTTACATATTTAAAAGCAATCCGGCTGTTCATAAGGTAATAAAGGCAAAAAGTGAGCTGAATTACAGCGCGCTTAAAGACTTAAGGATGCTTATTAAAATGAGCAATTATAATATAATTATAGATGCCCATAATAATTTAAAGTCATTATATTTAAGGTCAATACAGGATGCAAAGATACTGATCTTTAAAAAATATTCGATCCGTAAGTTCCTTCTTGTTAATTTTAAGATCAATTTACTAAAGGATCTGCCTCCTATAACTATCCGCTATAAGCAAACAATAAATGAATTTACTTCTATGGCAGAAATAGAAAAAGCAGTTCTGCCAAAAGTTTATACTGATACAGTCTCGGAGCATTCAATTGAAAGTATGCTTACAAGTCTTGCAATTGCACCCGGGACGGAAATGATCTGCATACCTGCGGTATCAAAGCATTTTACTAAAACTTACCCGGCGGAGTATTACGCTGAGGTTATCAACAAGTATCCAAATCCGGATGCGGTATTCTTTTTAACCGGAACAGGTAAGGATAGCGTTAATATTAATACCATAAAATCACTTGCAAAAGAAAAAAAGGTTTACGATATGTGCAATAATCTTGAGATCGAAGACCTGATCTCACTGATGAAAAGATGCAGGCTTGTTATTTGCGGTGATACAGGTCCGATGCATATTGCTGAAGCTTTGAATATACCCATCATTATGCTTGCAGGTTCAAGTGTAAAGGAATTTGGTTTTTATCCGCAAAGTGATAACTCAGCTGTGCTTGAAAACAACAGCCTTCCATGCCGTCCATGCAGTCATTACGGCAAAGAAAAATGCCCTAAAGGGCATTTTAAATGCATGAGAGATGTTACTCCTGAAATGGTTTTAAGTAAGGTACATTCTTAATAGCCTGCCGCTATTTTATTATCAACATCTTTTTGGTTTCTTTATAATCACTTGCTTCCATCTGGTAAAAGTATACACCGCTCGGCAGGTCTTTACCGTCAAACTCTATTTCATACTCGCCATTTTTATAATCCTGATCAGCAAGAACAGCAATCTCGCTGCCATCTGCTCCGAATACTTTTATCGTAACATGTGAATATCTTTCCAGCACAAATTTGATCTTAGTTGACGGGTTAAAAGGATTCGGGAAATTCTGCATCAGCCTGAATGATGAAGGAGCAATGTTACCGTTATTGATTATACCTATCATTGGATTCAGCCTGTATAATATCAACTGTCCTTCAACATTCCAGTTAGGTTCGGTGTGACCGTTGTAATTGTAGTTACAGTCAGCACAGGTCTGCCCGGATATACAATTTGGATTATTAGGCCTGCAGAAATTTGTGTAAGGCTCAATATCATAATTGATATTGCAGTTTGTACCCGGGATAACGCTTGTTGTAACATCAAGATCCCACGGAATTACACTTGCACCGGGGCACCAGCCTGCACGGGAGTACTGCCAAGTACCGCCTTGTGGACTACACGGGTTTGCACCGCAATCCATACGCCATAAATTATGGGTCATAGTATCATTATTTACAATCAGCTGGTGATACTTCACAGAAAACTCAGCTGCATTGCTTGTGTTACCCTGCCCGTGTCCGGTTGTTATCATTCTGCCTTTTACCTTTGCTGTTTGCGGGTCAATAAAAACATTCATTAACGGCAGGTGGCTTTCATGCGGGTTGGCTGAGTCACCATACACTATATAATGATCCTGCCAGAGATTAATTACTTTGAATGGTTTGTAATATGGCTCCCCTTCAATGAATGCAAAATTAATAGTTGAGTACCATCCGCGGGTGCCGTTTATCCAGCTTTCAATATAATTGCCAAGAATTTGTGTATCATGCAAAAGCGGCATATAATCGGTTACATCTATCCAGAAAGTACATGTTCCGGGATAGCCGCCGCCTACAATATTATATGGAGTTACAATTCGTGCAATTTCATAGCCTGCTCCGGTTGCTGTATCCGTATATAATTTTACCCAACCAAGCCTGTCCCACGGGTCACACCCGGCAGGCGGACAGCCGATAGTATAT
>CAZOAP010000239.1:0-5407 GCA_964577645.1 uncultured Ignavibacteriales bacterium | reverse complement strand
GTATTTTGAAGGGAAGCCGCCGGTTATCAGGTTAATATCTTCTAGTGTTTCAGGATTAAACATACTGAACACACCGTACAGCCTGTATGGATTAAAAATTTCAATGTTATCCATGATTATTAGGTTCTGGTCAGGACCCGATCCTCGCACAATAAGCTGTGATGAAAAATCATTCGGTGCGCTTACACCGGGCAGGGTCTGCAGTGAGCGCAGTACATCTTCACCCACACCGGGAATGACACGCGTGGTTTTAGGCGAGAGGTTCAGCAAACTTGTGCGCATATCATTTTGTGCCTGGCGGAACCTATCGGATACTACATCAATTTCTTCGGTGGAGTAACTCTCGTCATCCATTATGATATCAATTGTAACGGTATCACTTCCTGTAACTCTAATATTTTTTCTCTCAGCAGATTTAAATCCAACAAGCTCAGTCTTAATCCTGTATATACCCTGTTCAATATTACTGAACAGGTACAACCCGTCACTTCCGGTTTCCGTGCCTGCTTCTTTGGTATTTTCTGAGCTTAATATCACAACAACGCCTTCAATCGGCGAGCCATCGGGCTTTATTATGATGCCTTTTATCAGACTTTTGGATTGTAATAATGGAGTGTTGGATCCGTTATTTTGGGAATATGAAGTAAGTACCAAAAGCAGCAATAATGAGAGTATTTTGAAGAATTTTTGTGGCAGCATTAAGATAGTATTTGCAGCATTAAGAAAGTATTTATTATAAATAATAGCCTGCTAATAAATATAGTTCCTTTTTATTTGAATTATATACAAATTTAAGCAATTATTATAATTATTTAAGTAAAATAATGTAAATATTGCGTTTAAACGTTAAAAACAGTGTTTTTGAAATGATTTTGAGAGCAGAAATGTTCAATGATAAAAGAATGATATGTATTTTCATTAATGATTGATATATCTTAGTCCGGTTGAATTAACCACTCTTTCGTGAAATCAGGAAAAAGTAAGGAAAATAGAAATTGACATTTTTTAAACAGGAAACCAGGTTCTCATGCGGACCCGCATCGATACGCAACTCTCTTATTGCATTGGGATACTTATTTTCTGAAAGGAAGATAAGAGAGCTATCAGGCTCTGACCGGGTAAACGGAACAAGCGAAAAAAAAATATGCCGCGCAATAAAACACCTTGGGTTTGAGTACAAAACTTTTCAGAATAAAACAGAGGCAGCTTTCAAGCAGCGTGTGGTGTATAATCTAAAAAAAGGGAACAAGCTTATTCTGCTTACTGATCATGAAGATCACTGGATAAGCGTTGTTGATTACGAGAATAAATATTTAACCGTAATTGATCCCGAACAAAAACGCGTAAGGAAACAGCTTACACCTAAATCATTAAGCAAGTGGTGCTTAAATTATAATAAGCGTACAGAAGAAACCTATTATTACGGGATAATCATTTATAAGCCTGAATAATAACCAGCTGTCACTTCACAGTAATTTAATTCATAGTAAAATACTGCATTAATGGATATATTTGTCCTTTATAAAATCAGTTAAAAGCAAATATACTGTTTGGGCATTTTAGAAAAATATACCGATGATCTTGACCTGAGGGACGGAATATATTTCGCGAAGAAGGAAAGCGAAATATCTTACCCGGAGTCAGGCAATGAAAGCTGTTACCAGATAGAGCAGGATAGCTTTTGGTTCAACCACAGGAACAAATGTATAATTGAAGCTGTGAAGAAGTTCGCCCCAAATGACCTGTTCTTTGATATTGGCGGCGGTAACGGGTTTGTTGCCAAAGCACTTGAAGAAGAAGGTTTCAGCACGGTTTTAATTGAACCCGGAATTCAAGGCTGCCTGAATGCCAAAAAAAGAGGCTTACCCAATATTGTCTGCTCAACCCTTGAAAACGCGTCTTTTAAAACATCTTCAATAAGCTCAATCGGGTTATTTGATGTAGTTGAACATATTGAAAATGACCTTGAGTTCTTAACTAATATTAATAATTATCTGGTAAGTAAAGGACTGGTATTTATTACTGTGCCGGCATTTAATTTCCTCTGGTCAAATGAAGATACCGAGGCAGGGCACTACAGAAGGTACACAATAAAAAAATTAAGCAGTGTATTAATTAAAGCGGGATTTGAAATTGTTTATGCGACATATATTTTTTCCATTTTACCTGTTCCTGTTTTCCTGAGGCGAAGCTTGCCAAGCAGGCTTGGGATGCATAAGAATGCAGCTGAGATAAATAAATATGTAAATGAACATAAAACCAAAAAAGGAGTAACAGATAAAATCATGAACTCAGTTTGGAGTTATGAGCTAGGCAGGATAAAGAACGGCAAAAAAATATTTACGGGCGGAAGCTGCTTTATGGTTGCAAAGAAAGTCTGACCGGATAAGCTTACCTTTCACTTTATTTTCAATAAACCAAAATAAACGACCCGCCGGGTCGTCTTTATTTTTATAAGGTTATAACATATACAATAAAATATAAAAAATGAAACTATCAGAAAACAAGATATTAATAACAGGCGGCGCATCCGGTATAGGGTACGGACTTGCTGAACGCTTTGCAGCTGAAGGAAATACCGTTATAATATGCGGAAGAAGGAAAGATATACTTGATGCGGCAGAAAAAAAGATACCGGGGGTAATTACATACCAGTGTGATCTATCGGCAGGTGAAGGAAGGGAAGGACTCTTTAAATGGGTAAGTACTCATCACAGTGATGTTAACGTGCTGGTGAATAATGCCGGTATTCAGCAGTGGATGTCACCGGATGATGAAAATTTTAACACCAGGGCAGAAGAAGAAATAGCAATTAATATCGAAGCACCTGTACATTTATCATGGCTTTTCAGCAAATTGGGATCAGTAAATACAATTATGAATGTTACAAGCGGTCTGGCATTTTCACCATTAACAAAAACACCGGTTTACTCCGCTACAAAAGCTTTCCTGCATTCATATACACTATCACTAAGACATTTGCTAAAGGAAAAAGGTATTGAAGTTATAGAGATTATTCCCCCTGCGTTAAATACTGATCTTGGAGGCAAAGGCATACATGATTTTGCACCGCCTGTAAGTGATTTTATAAACGCAATATTTGAGCAGCTGCGTGATGGCAAAAATGAATTAACATTCGGCTTCAGTGAAGCTATGGCTAATATAGGTAAAGAACAATTTGCCGGTGCATTTGCAAGAATGAACCAAAATGAAAACTAAATTGTTTTATTGGTAACATACAGAAAAATAATTTTTTTAACATTGCCTCTTTTAGTATGAATATAAACCCGTTAAAAATATCCAAGTTAGATGCAAGTAATTATCTGAAAGGCTTGATGCTCCTTATCAGGAAAGATAAACAGGTCACTGAGTCTGAATATATCCTTTTAAAGCGTATCGGTAAATCACTTGGCTTTGAGCCTGAATTTTGCGAAAATACTATAAACGAAATACTCAGCAACAATTACGTTGAAGATACACCGCCTGTATTTACTGATAAGGAGCTTGCAGTAAAATTCATAAAAGACGGGCTGACGATTGTATTTTCAGATAATATCATTCACCCTGAGGAAGAAAGCTGGCTGATAGCAACTGCTGAGAAAAATGATATAGATATAATAAAATTCTATGAATATAAAAAAATATATTCAAATGCAGATATGCGGCCGGCCGAACTGGAAGTTGACAGCTTTATAGTAAGCCAGTAGAAATAAGTTTTAATTATCATCCTTGACAGCGAATAAAGACCATTACACCATTCTTATATAGCTCCGTAGGAGCAGTCTGTTTGTAGAATATTCATTATAAATCAATTAGCTCCGCATGAGCGACCTGAAATATGCCAAATACCTATACCCAGATTTATATTCAGATCATTTTTGCTGTAAAAGGCAGACAATACCAGATACAGAAGAAGAATAGGGAAGAACTGCATAAATTCATAACAGGAATTGTAAGGAAAAGAGATCAAAAATTGTTGTCTATTTTCTGTATGCCTGATCATACACATATTTTGGTAGGATTGGACCCATCAGTTTCTATTTCTGACCTTGTCAGGGATATAAAAGCAGGTTCATCAAAATTCATAAATGATAAAAGATGGATAAAGGGTAAGTTTAACTGGCAAACAGGCTTTGGTGCATTTTCATATTCAAAAAGTCAGATTGATAATGTGATAAAATATATCCTTAACCAGGAATTACATCATAAGAAAAAATCGTTTAAAGATGAATATATTGAGTTTTTAAAAAAGTTTGAAATTGATTATAATGAGAGATATTTATTTGAATGGATAGAGTGATTTTTTGCTTTTGAATAACAGGCCGCTCCTACGGAGCTATATATTACTGGGTCTGGAAGGTTACAAACAGTACGCTCCTACGGAGCGTTATATTCCTTGAAATAGATTCAAATCTTTTTTCTATTCGACCAATATAGCAAGCAAACAGTATGCAACTGCGGAGCTTTGTATTTAAGAATTAGATACCTACCTTCTTTCGCTTCGCCCATTAAGGCAGCAATAAGGCTGCTCCTTGGAAGAAGTATATTCAAGAGATAATATCCTGAAAATTGTAAACTAAAATGTACATTGAATATTCAGTATTTTTTTCTGAATATGGTTTTATATTATATCAATTGAAAAACAAATTTATTGATGTTTAAATTAATCTTATTTGATATTGATGGTGTTTTGATAAGACTACCGCGATATTTCAGTTCTGTATTGGAAGAAAATGGTTATAAAGGTGCTGCAAGTATTCTGAACAAATATTATCATGGTACTGAAAACTCCCTGTGCCTTACAGGCAAAGCTGACCCAGTTCTTTCAATTAAGCCATTTTTAGATAGATTGAAATGGGAATATTCTCCTGAAGAATATTTTAAACAACAATATGAATACGAATCAGGGTTCGTTGACCTGTTATTAATTCAAAAAATTATCAATGCAAGGTCAAAGGGGGTGGTTTGTACAACTGCAACTGACCAGGATAAATTAAGATCTGAATTTTTATTAGATAATTTAAATTTCAGAAATATATTTGATGAAAATTATATCTCAAATGAGGCAGGATTCTTAAAGAAGGATGATAAATACTGGGATTATGTAATTGCAGATATAAATACAAAATATCCCGGTATTCATATTGATGATATTTTATACTGTGATGATATAATCAATAATATTGAAACTGCTTCAAAAACCGGAATTAAAGTTATGCATATTATGAGTGATAATGACATTATTGAATTATATAGATTACTGCAATGAAATAAACATTCATACCATTATTTAACATATTTTATCCCGCAATTTGTGAACCCTTTAATTAATTGAAATTGTTTATTATTATATAATTGCAAACGTAAATTTCATATATGACTGAAAGAAAAAAGCTTGCGCAGTTCA
>CAZOAP010000238.1:0-5412 GCA_964577645.1 uncultured Ignavibacteriales bacterium | reverse complement strand
GGCAAATAGTCGAAATTATGATACCCAAATCAGTAATTCACTGTACACCAAAAACACGAATCGGGATAACTGTTTCCGTTAGATTTGAGAAAATATTGCTGATTATGGACTGAAAAGGGGAAAAATGAAAATGTAACAAATCCGAGTGTAAATGAGTTAAAATTAAGACTAGAAAACCTGAAATATTTAAGCAAGGTTAGATATTACCATATGATCTATCTAACGTGTATCTGATTATTGGAGATACTTTAATAAAATCACGCAGTTTTGTATGGTTACTATATTATATTTCCCGGATATATCTATAATTATTAAAAAATAATAAAATGTACATATTACTGCTTATATAGATTTTAAAATTATAAATTCTTATATTTGTAAGCTAAAATCCATAATAAAGGGGTGATAAAAACTTGATCAAAGTAACACTGCAAGACAATGAATCTATAGATAAAGTCTTAAAAAGATTCAAAAAGAAATATGAAAAAGCCGGCGTTTTAAAAGAAGTAAGAAAAAGAGGCTTTTTTGTAAAGCCTTCAATTAAGAAACGCATGAAAAAGGCTAAAGCTATAAGAAGAAATAAAAGAACTCTGGCGGAAGAAACTGCAGCTTAATAACGGTTCTAAGGCTAAACAGATTTTCCCATCCGTAACAAATATATTTGAAGGATGGGTTTTTTATTATAGTAATCAAAATGTTTTTTAAACAGGTACCTTATAATATCAGATCCTGTTTTAAACCAAAATATCTGACATTTTGAAACTGCAAACAATTAATAGTTGTTCTAACTTTTGAAATTACAGAACAAAAGCACAGCTAAGAAAACAAAACCCGGAAAGTTCCGGCGCAATAACAATCTTAAGTCTTTTATTTCGTCTAAAGATATAGATAAAAGGGTTAAGCATATTGCAAAAAAGATCAGTAAAGATTATGCAGGCAAGGTGCCTATCTTTATCGGTGTACTCAATGGTTCTTTTATTTTCATAAGTGATCTTGTACGGCAGCTAAAGCTTGATGTTGAAATTGATTTCCTGAAGCTTTCAAGCTATGGTGACAGCAAAATATCATCAGGCGAGGTAAAGCTGCTTAAAGACCTTAACTGCCAGATAGAGAACAGGGATATCATTATTGTTGAAGATATCATAGATTCAGGGCTTTCAATAAAATATATCAGGGATCTTGTGCTTTCGCACAATCCCGCTTCACTTGAGTTTGCAGCACTGCTTATGAAAAAAGGTTTAAGCAGCCTTGATTTTAAAATCAGGTATGTTGGATTTGAAATTGAAAATAAGTTTGTAGTCGGCTATGGTTTGGATTTTGCGCAGAAGTACAGAAACCTCAAAGAAATTTGTATCTTAAAAAATTAATAAATTAGATGTCTGAAGATTTTCCTAAAAACGGGTCAAACCCGAAACCTCCCAAAAGGAGAAAGAACGAAGAATTTAACTGGAACAGGGTGTTCAAAGTAGTATTAGGCTGGAGCGCTATACTCTTCGGCTTTTTCCTTATAATGATATGGTCAAAATCAGGTGATGGCGGTGAAGTAGAAATTGGATTTGACCAGTACCAGAAATTAATGGCTGATAACAAGATCAAAGAAGCTGTAGTTAAGAAGCTTGATAATACTTTTACATTCCACGGTGTATTAAAAGCACCTGAAATGGTTTCAGTCGGCTCACGCCAGGTTTCCACAGAAAAGTTTACAGTACTGCTTCCGTATACAAATATTGATGATGCTGTTATAAAGTCATGGAATGAGAAACAGATCGCATTCCGTATTGAAAAAGAAGATACCAGCTGGATAGGTCCTTTAATAGGCGCACTGCCATGGATACTAATAATAGTATTCTGGATAATAATAATGCGCAGGATGCAGGGACAGGGCGGCGGCTCAAAGGGTATATTCTCATTCGGCAAATCAAAAGCAAAGATGCTGAACGAGAACCAGATACGTGTAACATTTAAGGATGTTGCAGGTGCTGATGAAGCAAAATACGAGCTTGAAGAAATAATTGAATTCTTAAGAGAGCCTTCTAAATTCCAGCGACTCGGCGGAAAAATACCAAGAGGCGTGTTACTTCTCGGACCTCCGGGAACAGGCAAAACACTGCTTGCACGTGCTGTTGCAGGTGAAGCAGGTGTACCTTTCTTTTCCATCAGCGGCGCGGATTTTGTTGAGATGTTTGTTGGTGTTGGTGCATCCAGGGTACGCGACCTTTTTGAAAAGGGAAAGAAATCAGCTCCATGTATAATTTTCATAGATGAAATTGATGCAGTCGGCAGGCACCGCGGTGCAGGACTTGGCGGCGGACATGATGAACGTGAACAGACTCTTAACCAGCTGCTGGTTGAAATGGATGGCTTTGAACAGAATGCAGGCGTTATTATTATTGCTGCAACCAACAGGCCCGATGTACTTGACCCGGCATTGTTAAGACCCGGCAGGTTTGACAGACAGGTTGTTGTAGACAGGCCCGATGTAAAAGGACGTGAAGGAATTTTCAAAGTTCATGTACGTAATATCCCGTTGGATAAATCAGTTTCACTGGAAGTGCTTGCCAAAGGCACACCGGGACTTTCAGGTGCAGATATAGCTAACCTTGTGAATGAAGCAGCACTGCTTGCAGCAAGGAAAAACCAGAACACCGTAACAATGGCTGATTTTGAAGAAGCTAAAGATAAGGTAATGATGGGTATGGAAAGAAAGAGCCTAATAATTTCTGAAAAGGAAAAGAAGACCACTGCTTACCATGAAATAGGGCATGTACTGGTTGCAAAAATGATACCTGAATCAGATCCTGTACACAAAGTAACAATAATACCAAGAGGCAGGGCATTGGGTGTAACAACATACCTGCCAATTGATGAAAAACATACTTATTCCAAGGAATATCTTGAAGCTATGATAGCCTATGCAATGGGCGGCAGGGCGGCAGAGAAAATTATTTTCAACCAGCTAACCACAGGTGCAGGCAATGATATTGAACGCGCAACAGCACTTGCAAGAAAAATGGTTTGTGAGTGGGGTATGAGCGAGAAGCTTGGCCCGTTGACTTTCGGCAAGAAGGAAGAAGAAATATTCCTGGGCAGGGAAATTTCTCAGCACAGAGATTACAGTGAAGATACCGCTATTATAATTGATGAAGAAGTAAAGAAAATTGTGAACCGCGGAATGGAAAGAGCTATGACTGTTCTTAATGAAAATATGGATACACTTCACAGGCTTTCTGCAGCATTGCTTGAAAGGGAAATCCTCGACAGCGATGAGATCGACAGGATAATGAGGGGTGAAGCATTACCGCCATATGAGAAATTAAAAGTGAACGGTGAGCTGAATAACGGTACCAACGGCACTGGTGATAACCCGGCTGCTGTAAATAAAAATAACGATTCATCATCACCTGAAGTAAAAAAAGACTAAAGTTCTTTATAAAATAAACTGACTTTGTAAATGCCTGCCTGGTATATTTTGAACAGGCAGGCTTTGTTTTTACTTTAACAATAAAACTCTGAACATATTGCAGCCAGCAGAAAATACCGGTACTGTTACACCAATGCACGGCGAGCTAACCCGTAAGCTTATACATTATGCTTCAGCTGCAATACCTATTGGTTACTTTTTTATTCAAAAGGATATTGTTCTAGTAATACTTGCTGTACTTCTGATTTTCATGGCAGTATTTGAGCTGCTGAAATACAAAAGTAATTTGATGCATAAAATATATGTAAAGTATTTTAAGCATATGCTAAGAGAGCATGAATATGACAGGTCAAAGTTCAGGCTGAACGGTGCAACGTGGGTAATATTTGCTTCTGTATTCTGTATAATATTATTTCCAAAGCTGATAGCAATTACAGGTTTGCTGATGCTGTGTTTTGCCGATAGCACTTCAGCACTGCTTGGCAGGATATACGGGAAGAAACAGTATGCTCCAAACAGGTCATATGTTGGCACGGTATCTTTTTTTATAGTCGGAATGGTAATCATATTGCTGGCCCCAAAATATTTTGGTGGTGTTAAGGAATATATGATAGCAGTCATTGCAGTTGCAGTTACTACAGTTGCTGATGCCCTGAGCCTGCCGGTTGATGATAATTTTACAATTCCCGTAGTTTGCTGCGGTGTAATGTATTTGTTGTATATCTTGCTGTACCCTGGAATTATGTTTTGATTTTTAAATAATCGTGTCACCCTGAACTCGTTTCAGGGTCTGTTTTAAATTTGTTTTATATTAGATGCTGAAACAAGTTCAGCATGACAAAAAACTAAGTAAATATTTAAAGGATATTATGGGATTAAAATGCGGTATCGTTGGTCTGCCAAATGTCGGTAAATCAACATTGTTCAATTGTCTCACATCATCGCAGCAGGCAGAAGCTGCTAATTACCCGTTCTGCACTATTGAACCGAATTTAGGTATTGTTACGGTTCCCGATAAGCGTGTTGATGAGCTTGTCAGGCTTTATAATCCAAAGAAAATAGTTAAGACTATCATCGAGTTTGTTGATATCGCAGGACTGGTTGCCGGTGCTTCAAAAGGTGAGGGACTTGGGAATAAATTCCTTTCTCACATCCGCGAGGTAGATGCAATTGTTCATATTGTGCGCTGCTTTGAAAATGAGAACGTTATTCATGTTAATAACAAAGTTGACCCGAAGGCAGATATTGAGATAATTGAGACAGAACTAATATTGAAGGATATCGAGTCACTTGAAGCAAGAATTCAGAAAACTGAAAAAGGATTAAAGACAGGCGATAAGAAGATAAAGGATGAATATGCAAGCTATGTTGAGCTTAAAAAACATCTTGAAGCAGGTAGGCTAGCCAAGTATTATATAAATGAATATAAAAAGACCCATGCGCCGGATGATTACAAGCATCTGCATGAACTGAATCTATTAACGGATAAACATGTGCTGTATGTAGCAAATGTTGATGATAAGAATATAAAAGGTAATGAGTACTCAAAGATAGTTGAGGAAATAGCAAAAAAAGAAGGCGAAGAAGCTATAGTGCTTTCAGTTGAAATTGAATCAGAGCTTGCACAGCTGGAGCCTGAAGAGAAGGCTGAATTCCTGAAGGAACTGGGAATCGAAGAGCCGGGACTTGATAAGCTTATACATACTGCATATGATCTGCTGGGATTAAAGACATTCTTTACGGCAGGTGAAAAAGAAGTACATGCATGGACATTCATAAAAGGTACAAAAGCTCCACAGGCAGCGGGAATTATACACACTGATTTTGAGCACGGCTTTATACGTGCAGAAATCATCGGATACGCAGACCTCTTAGCGCTGGGTAGTGAGCACGCGGTGAAAGAAAAAGGATTAATGCGGGTAGAAGGTAAGGAATATGAGGTTAAAGATGGTGATGTGGTGTATTTCAGGTTTAATGTGTAACAATTCATA
>CAZOAP010000237.1:0-5453 GCA_964577645.1 uncultured Ignavibacteriales bacterium | reverse complement strand
CTTCTCGCGCATGTTCTGTATCTGCTTTGAAGCGTTGACTTTATTTTCGAAGGGTAAAAATACAAGGTACCTGCCGGGAAGCGATACTTTTGAAGTAACACGAACACCTTTATTGCCAACAGGCTCTTTGGTTATCTGTACAATTATTCTCTGTCCGCGCTCAAGCCTTGGCTGCTGCCTGCGGTTCCTTTGATTGGGTTTCTGCGGGCGTGTTTCTTCTTCTTCATCCTCATCATCGTCGTCATCCACATCGGAATCTGAGCCGAGCAGGGCTTTCATATCCTCTGCCTGGTCGCCAACATCGCTGAAATGCAGGAATGCATCCTGCTTGAAGCCAAGATCAATAAATGCGGCTTTAATGCCGGGAATAACTTTTGCTACTTTACCGAGGTAAATATCACCAACGACCCGTTCATATTCTTCATTTTCTATAAATAGCTCGGATAGCTTTCCGTCTTCTGTTATAGCAATGCGGATCTCATCAGTGTTCTGATTGATTACAATTTCTTTTTTCATTCTCTCTGGAATCCAGGTTTACTAACTTCGTAATTGGAGAGAAAACACTAAGCAGCGCTTTTAACGAAAAAGCACTGTATTACTAGGAGTTCATGCTTTTCAGGAACTCTTTGTTGTGTTTTGTCCCTTTCATTTTTCCTAAAAGGAATTCCATTGCTTCAACCTGTGAGAAATCACTTAGAATTTTTCTGAGCAGCCATACCTTAGAGAGCTCTTCTTCATCCAGAAGAAGTTCTTCTTTTCTTGTGCCTGATTTGTTAAGGTCAATTGCGGGGAAAATTCTCTTATCGGCAAGCTTTCTGTCAAGAACTATTTCCATATTGCCTGTACCTTTGAACTCTTCAAAGATAACCTCATCCATACGGCTTCCGGTCTCAACCAGAGCTGTGGCAATGATGGTAAGGCTTCCGCCTTCTTCAATATTTCTTGCAGCACCGAAAAATCTTTTTGGTCTGTGCAATGCATTAGCGTCCACACCGCCTGAAAGTATCTTTCCGCTGTGCGGTACCACTGTGTTATGCGCCCTTGCAAGACGGGTAATACTATCCAACAGTATTACAACATCCTTTTTGGCTTCAGTAAGCCTTTTTGCTTTTTCAAGAACTATATCTGATACCTGTACGTGCCTCTCGGGCGGTTCATCAAATGTTGAGCTTATCACTTCTGCCCTTACGGAGCGCTCCATATCAGTAACTTCCTCCGGACGCTCATCTATCAATAGGACAATAAGCTCAACTTCAGGCTGGTTCTTTGCAATAGCATTGGCAATCTGCTGAAGTAAAATTGTTTTACCTGCTTTAGGCGGTGATACTATCATGCCCCTGTTTCCTTTACCTATAGGCGTGAACAGGTTCATGATCCTTGTTACATACTCTCCCGGGGCTGACTCTAAATTGAGCCGTTCATTGGCGTAGAGAGGTGTTAAATTATCAAACAGTGTTCTTTCCCTCATCTTTTCAGGGTCAACACCGTTCACTTTATCAACTCTTAACAGCGCGAAAAATCTTTCACCGTCTTTTGGAGGCCTTACCTGGCCGCTTACGGTATCGCCTGTTCTGAGAGCAAACTTTTTTATTTGTGATGGAGATACATATACATCGTCAGGGGAGGATAGATAGTTGTAGTCTGATGATCTTAAAAAACCGTACCCGTCAGGAAGTACATCAAGAACACCTTTACTGTAAGCAACACCGTCATTCTGTGTGCCTGTTTCAAGTATCTTGTAGATCAGGTCCTGTTTTCTGAGATCACTGTACTCATGTATATTCAGCCCTTTTGCCAGTTCATAAAGCTCACCGATCTTTTTTTTCTTCAGCTCAGCTATATCCATAGAAGGCTTTAATTCATCTTTTTTATCTGATGCCATAATACATTAAATTAATTTATGTTAGTTTTTAGAATTGCTAATATCTGGAAGTTTGTTTGGATATCTTAGAAAGTATGCTAAATTATCAGATTATTGTAAATCCGGGTGTTTTTTGATGTGTTGATTACCTACAAATATACAAAACAATGCTATATTATACAATAGCTGATTAAATTTTGGCAGTTTAAAAATTTAATGGCTATTTCAGCTAATTTTTCATTATTTTTGTTTAATCTATCTATATATTAATCAGGCTTCATAATTTAATATGAGCTCAATCAAATCATATATCAAAGTACTGCTTGCAGTTTTTTTATTTTGTTCTGCTGCCCTAAGCCAGCAAAACAGCCTGGTATATGTTATTAAAATAGATGGCTCAATAAACCCTTCCACCAGTGACTACATACATAAGAGCATTGAAGAAGCAAAGAACAATAAAGCTGAGTGTTTGGTAATTGAGCTGAACACACCGGGCGGTTTGCTTAAATCAACACGGTATATTGTAAGCGATATTCTAACCTCGCCAATACCGGTAATTGTATTTGTCTCTCCCGGCGGCTCGCAGGCTGCATCGGCGGGAGTCTTTATAACGCTTGCATCACACATTGCGGTTATGGCACCCGGTACAAATATTGGCGCGTCGCATCCCGTAAGCGGTGATGGCAGCAAGATGGACTCCACCATGAGCGAAAAAGTTACCAACGATGCCGCAGCTTTTATACGCTCGATAAGCGAAAAAAGAAAACGCAACGTTAAGTGGAGCGAAGACGCAGTAAGGAACAGTGTATCTATAACTGAAACTGAAGCGCTGAGAGACAGTGTAATTGATCTTGTTGCAAATGATGTTAATGACCTGCTAGCAAAAATTGACGGCAGGGAAGTTGAAACATCGACAGGCAAGAAAATATTAAATACAAAAAACAGTACAATTGTAAATTTTGAAGAAAGCTGGTTTCAGAAATTCCTTGGTATAGTAAGCGACCCTAACATTGCATACATACTTATGATGCTTGGTGTGTGGGGAATTATACTCGAGTTCTACCACCCCGGCGCGATCCTGCCCGGTGTTGTTGGTGCTATTTGTATTCTGCTCGGTTTATACGGCCTGCATACACTGCCTATTAACTATGCCGGCGTTTTGCTGATACTGCTTGCGATAATTCTGTTCATTGCGGAAATTAAAGTTACAAGCTACGGCATGCTCACTGTTGCGGGAATTATCAGCATGTTCATTGGCTCGATGATGCTTATCGATTCCGGCTCACCGCTTGAGAGCGCAATATATATTTCAATGAAGGTGATAATTACAACTGTTATAATAATTGCCGGACTCTTTGCTTTGCTCGCTTGGCTTGTTGTAAAAGCGCACAGGCGTAAAGCTATGACAGGTGTATCAGGAATGATAGGCGAAATTGGTGAAGTGTTCATAGATATTATTAACGGTACAGGTACGGTTAAAATAATGGGTGAAATATGGAAGGCTGCATCAAGCGAGAATATCCGCAAAGGCGATAAAGTAAAAGTTATTGATGTTAAGGATCTGACGATAGTAGTGCAGAAGGTTTGAAAGTTTGTAAAGTTATAAAGTTATAAGGTTGTAAGGTTGTAAAGTTATAAAGTTATAAGGTTATAAAGTTGTAATGTGTAACACACCCCCCGGCTACTTCCTAAACATATGTTTAGTAAGTCAGGAAAGCCGTACCCCTCTCGAGAGGGGAATTAAAAAATTTCACTTCTTCCCCTCTTGAGAGGGGAGGATTCATCCCGAGTACTCGGGATGAAGACGGGGTGTGTTAAAGATAGACTAATTTTACGGGGAGCGTTAGCGACGCGGCAATCTCAACGATTATAAAATTTTATCACACTTTGCTCCCCTCTCCTTACAGGAGAGGGGTAGGGGGTGAGGTCAACAAAAAAGTATTTAACAAATTTAAACCATAAGGAGACCATATGGAGGCAGTAATAATAACATTTTTGTTCTTTGCATTCCTTTTCTTTATCATAGTTTTATTCAGCATGATAAAAGTTATGAGGGAGTATGAAAGAGGAGTAATCTTCAGGCTTGGAAGGTATTCACAGACCAAAGGACCCGGCCTTATCATACTTATTCCGTTCATAGATAAGATGATAAAAGTGAGCCTGCGTACACTAGTAATGGATGTACCTTCGCAGGATATAGTTACCAAAGATAATATTTCAGTAAAGGTGAACGCAGTTGTGTACTTCCGCGTATTGATGCCTGAAAAAGCTGTGATAGAAGTACAGGACTTCCTGTTTGCAACTTCACAGATAGCTCAGACAACACTCAGAAGCGTGCTCGGCCAATCAGAAATGGATGAATTACTCAGCGAGCGTGATGAGATAAATAAAAAGCTTGCAGTCATTATTGATGAACATACTGAACCGTGGGGAATAAAAGTTTCAAATGTAGAAGTAAAACAAATTGACCTTCCGATCGAAATGCAGCGCGCAATGGCACGCCAGGCTGAAGCAGAAAGAGAAAGAAGAGCAAAGATCATTCACGCTGATGGCGAGTTCCAGGCATCACAGCGCCTTGCTGATGCAGCCGAGGTAATAAATAAGCAGCCTATATCATTACAGCTGCGTTACCTGCAGACCTTAACAGAGATCGCGACTGAGAAGAATTCAACAATCATCTTCCCGCTGCCTGTTGATATAATATCACAGTTCATGAAGATGGTTGATAACGGCACTAAGAAATAATTCCATTTAGCAAGTTTATCAAAAGGCAGGCTATTTTACAGCCTGCCTTTTTTGTTTTTAATTACTAACATTATGTATTATTTTATATAAATCAAATTCCGCGCCATTTGAAAAACCTGCTTAAAATATCGCTTACGCTTTTCCAATTAATAAAAATGAAAACATTAATATTTATACTTGTTTTTTGTTCTTGTACAATGTCACAAGTAACTCAGGAATGGGTTGCTAGATTTAGTAGTCAGGGAAGCAATGCAGATTATGGACGTACTTTAGCAATTGATAGAAATGGAAATATTATTGTTGCTGGTAATGCATTTAACGGTTTAACTACAATAAAATATTCTACCTCTGGATCCATTGTGTGGTCAAAAATCTACGGAAATAGTTCTACATATGCTCAAGTGTATTCATTATCAATTGATACTTTAAACAATGTCTATATTACAGGCTGGGTTCGCGATATCGATAATACTCAAGACATGCTCACATTAAAATATGATTCAAATGGTACCCAAAAATGGCAATCAATTTACGAATGGAATATTCTGTCAGATAATATAGGAATTTCAATAAAAACAATAGATAGTGAATTCCTGTATGTATGTTGCGAATCTGACATTAATGCTAACTACGATTGCAGCTTAGTTAAATATGATCAGTTAACAGGTGATACAGTCTGGGTAAGAAAATATTCGGATCTGTCGCCTATTGATATGGCTGTAGATAATTGGGGTAATACCTTTATTACTGGTAATTTTCAGGGTTTCCGTACAATTAAATATGATATTGGTGGTAATTTAAAATGGGTGGCTAACACTACTCAAGCAGGGGATGCTCATTCAATATG
>CAZOAP010000236.1:0-5461 GCA_964577645.1 uncultured Ignavibacteriales bacterium | reverse complement strand
TTGTTTTATATATCAAAAATGATGCAAACACCAATGATAATAAAATATTCATACACGGCGGCTCACAGGGCGGTATTATACCTTTTATGGCTGTTTGCAGCGGTTTGAATGTCAAAACATTGATCACAGATCTCGCCTCTCCTGAACAGGGTTCTAACTGGATAGAGAACGGCGGTATTAAAATGACATTCCTTTGGTCAACAGGTTATGATACAAGTATAGTAAGATATAACCCGCTTGTAAGCAGGTTTAAACCATGGATCTATGCCAACACAAAAGAAAAGTGGGATAGCCTTGCATACTATTTGCCACTGAACCGCGATTTCATTAATACCGTTAACACCTGCCAGATACCTATTTTGGTTGAAAACGCGTGGCAGGATAAATTCTTTAACACCTTAGGCATGATAAGAAGCGCTTATATTCTGCCATACAATAATTTAAAAATGTATTTTGGCGTAATGGATGGACACGGCAGCGATTACATTCAGTCAGAAGAAAATTATAAAACCACTGTTTTAAAAGACTGGGTGGATTATCATGTGCAGGGTATCCAGAACAATGTTATGGATGTTAACCAGAAATTCACTTATGCCTCAAGCAAATTTCCGGCAAGCGAAAGCCAATGGACATGGGTGAAGAGTTACTCCCCTACCTGGCCGCCGGCTGGAGTTGAAAATGTAAAGCTGTATTTCCACCCCGGGAACCAGCTTCAGGTCTATGGCTACGGCGGCTCACAGACGGATGTATCAGTAAATAATGAAATTCTTGATACTTCAGTCACAATGGAGTATCTTGTAAATACTGAGTTCCGAGGACCTTTGTTTACGGCAAAATTCAAAAAGAATGAACTTGTGTTTGATACACCTGCATTGCTGCAGGATGCAGTATTAGCAGGTACACCGTATGCGTATCTTTATTATTCATCTTCAGCCAACGGGATCTGCCAGTATAATATGCAGGTATGGGATGTAAGACCGAACGGAAATGAAAAGCTTGTTACACGGATAAACTGGACTGACAGGGACTACAATGCAAACCAGGTCAAACAGAAATATGTTAACGGCCAGTCATACTCACATGTTTTCAGGACTGGCGATAAGATAAGGGTTAAGCTTACAAATCTTGATAACGTTCCGCTGTATGACTATAACGGTGATACAACAGATGTTTTCCTGAGAACAAATCCGTTCATGCTGCCATCACTGAAAGCCGGCTTAAATAAGTTATATATAAATAATACCTCAAAATCTTATATAGAGCTTCCTCTTATCAATTTTGTAATTGGTATAAAACAAATCTCAACAGAGATACCGGCTGCTTTCAGCTTATCACAGAACTATCCAAATCCATTTAACCCAAAAACAAAAATTAAATTTACTGTACCTAATACAGGTAAAAATAACTTCGTAAAGATAATTATTTATGATATAACGGGTAAACAGTTAACTGTACTTGTTGATGAAAATTTTGCACCGGGCACATATGAAGCTGATTTTAACGGCGATAATTATTCATCAGGGGTATATTTTTACAGGATGGTAACTAATAATTACTCTGAAACCCGGAAAATGGTTCTTGTAAAATAAGCTGATATTAATATATTGGTGTAATAAAGCTGGTTATAAAAATAATTTACTGAGATACGTGCAATAAAAAAAGGGGCAGTTTTAACTGCCCCTTTGAATATATATAAAATGCAATACCTTATTTTACTAAAGTCATTCTCTTAACCTGTGTGAAATCTGCTGTCTGCATTTTGTAGAAATAAATTCCGCTTGCCAGATTTGATGCATTGAAAACAACCTGGTGTTCGCCAGCTATCTTAGTATCATTAACAAGTGTTGCAACTTCATTTCCTAAAACATCATAAACAGAAATTTTTACGTTGCCTGTTTTTGCCATGTTATAATTGATGGTAGTGCTTGGGTTAAACGGGTTTGGATAGTTTTGAGCAATTCCAAATTTATCTGCAACAAGTCCGTTATTGCCCAGTCCAACAACCAGCGAGCCAACACCTTCAACAAGATCCAGGTTAACTATACCGCCATCAACTAAATTATCTGCAACATGCTCTCTGAAACCAACATAAATACTATCACCATTATTAATACCTGATACACTGCCTAAGTAAATAGATTTTCTCATCCAGGTGACATTGGTATTTGATGCAGGCCATGTGTACAGAGCTGCAGTTATTGTAAATGCTGCTGCATTATTATTGGTTGTTTTTGAAATTTTAATATCAAGATTATCTGCATAATTTGCGCTGTTCTGTATCCAGAAAACGAGTGAGTCTGTTGTGCTGACATTATATATCTTTGGTGTAACAAACCAACAGTCATTTCCGGATGAACCGCTTCCGTCATAAGTGATCATTGCTGTAGCATTTCCGCCTCCCGGAGGTGCTGTTGCTTCAAGACCAAAGCCCGGATTCCAGCCCGGAGGAAGTGTACCTACTGTAATTCTTTCCCACTGAATAACATTCGGGGGGACAAAAGCTGAAAACCTTGACCAGCCTGCCGGCGGGAATGTGGGACTTTCAAAAGATTCAACGCCAAATGAATGCATAAAAACTGGGCTTGTTAATGGAACACCTTCTGAAAATGTGGGGTGATTAACAGGCTGCTTCTCGTTTGTATGGCCAATTTTCGGACCATTACTGAAACCCATGAACAACATTACCGCTAATACTGCTGAAACAATTGGAACTAGTAATTTCTTTTTCATTTTATTAATTTTTTAAAAGTTCATGTAAATGTGCTGAATATTATACAAAAAAGTAAAATTTATTATAAATTTCAAGGGAAAATTACAATAAAAATTACCGAATTTTACGATGTTTATACTAATTTTAACTAACTTATATCCCTATTATTATTGTATTTATTAATATTTAAATCACTTACTATATGTGCCTTAATAAAAAAATATTTTAGTTTTTGCTTAAAATGGGAATTGATTTTATTTAAAACCTGATGCTTACAGCGCAATAATAATTACCCTGTTCAAATATCCTGTCACTTCCTTTGTTTATAATATCACTTAAAAGTGAGTTCATTACTATATTTTTCAATACAAAGCCTGTAATTGCCTTTATCATCTTATTCACAGGCAGCAGGTATTTAATAGAGTTATCAATTGCAAGCACAGCTGCGCTTTGTATTGCCATTAATTTAAAATGTTCCTTAACAGCTTTAATGGGAATAAAATAGCTTGAATTATGCACTGCGTATATACTGATAAAATCGAATGGCTTAATGTACATATCAGGTGTAAAGTTTACAATTGCATACCTGTCCCAAAAGCCGCCAAACCTGATGTTCTGCCGGAAAGATGACACAATGTTAAAAGTATTTTCTTCCCTTAAAACTTTGCTCTTCTGCATCAGGTCATATGAATACCTGTAGAGCTCAGCATTCTGTTTTTTTTCAGCCTCGGTATCTTTTGAAACTGTTTTTTCTTTCTTAAGTTCTTCCTGTAAGAGATATTTTGAGTCATATAAATTTACATTATTTACATTTGCAGGATCAACTTTCCTTATATCCTGGCCTAAGGTCATATTATGCAAACAGTAGAATGCCAACAGTATTTTAATAACATGTTTTATCATCTTATTAAACTGTTAAATGTATAGTAAAATACTATCTTAAAATGTAAAAATTTAAATTATAAAACAAGCAGGTAATTTGGGTAAAACAGGTGTACAAAACGAAAAAAGCCGGAAATTACATTCCGGCTTTAGAAGATAATATACTTATTTTTTTATCAAATATAAGAAAACTCAGTCTGTATACCGTAGAATTTCTTCAATAATTCATATATCAGGTAACTGGAATCCCCAAAACCATAAGTATAGTTGTATTTGGACTGGTGTACTTTCCTGTAATCGATAGCATCAGTTAAAAAGCTTGTAATCTCGGGCTTATCGATTGGCAGCAGTTTTGCGTTCTTCTTTAATACTTCGGGGCGCTCAGTAGTTTTCCTTAACACACCGCACGGTACGTTAAAGAAGAGTGATTCTTCCTGCAGGCCGCCGGAATCAGTCAATATACATCCTGCATTTTTAACATAACCAAGCATTTCAAAGTAATCGTGTATCGGCTTCATAATAATAAGCTTTTTGTGCGCATGGCCGTTCATAACTTCATCAAAAGCTTTTTGTATCAATGGATTTGGATGCATAAGATGCAGTATCTCTGTGTATCCTTCAACATCATCCATTACAGTGTTCAATACCCTTGCGTAATCAGCAACAAAGCCCCAGTTTTCCCTGCGGTGGAATGTACTTAATATATAATTCTTTTGTGCGGGTTCTTTGATCTTCTTTTCTTTTATGAGTGTGAATATAGCATCATTAATAGTGTTGCCTATAACAAAAATATTCTCAGCTTTTATGCCTTCCCTTATCAGGTTATCGCGGTTGATTCCTTTTGGCGCAAAGTGCAGCGTTGTCATTCTTGCAACTGCTTCGCGCATAAATTCTTCAGGGAAGGGGTTTAACTTATCATAGGTTCTTAAACCAGCCTCAGCGTGGAATACCGGTATCTGGTTCAGGAAGCCCCAAAGCGCACCTGTGAATGCAGAAGCTGTATCACCCTGCACAATTATTCCGTGAAGATTACTTTTTTTAATTGGTGATTTATCACCGAATTTTTCATTGAAATCGTTAAGTAAATGCGCAATAAGCTCATTTAGGTCACTTGAGCGGTTTGGTTTTTCCGTTGCGGTAATATCAGGGTGAATACCGATATTTTCAAGTATATCCCCTGAAATCTTCTGTTGTGCGGTATTATAGAGCAAGGGGTAAAACTCATCTGATTTTTTGAGTATACGGTACAGCACGAATAATTTTAACACTTCGGGTCTGGTACCGAATATGAGTACAATTACTTTCTTCCCTTTAAGATCTTCGGGGTTAATGCCGATATTTATGTTTTCAAGCGCCATATTATTATATATTCAGATAACAAAGATAACTAACCATAATTTAAGATAAAACGAAGATTAATACCGTTTTGCCGTGAGATAATTGTGAATTTATGATATAAAAAAGGAGCCAAACTGCTCCTTAGAAAATGCTTTTTTTTGAGATTGCTTAGTCGCTAACGCTCCCCGCAAACAATTACCTTTCGCTATTTCACATTATCGCTATTTAAGCAGCACCATCTTCTTGCTATCCACAAATTTATTGCCATTTGGTTCTTCTGCTTCTATGCGGTAGAAGTATACACCGCTGGCATAGTTTGATGCGTTGAAATCAATAATATATGAACCTGCGGATTTAAGCTCGTTGTTCAGCAGGCGTTTTACCTCACGACCCAGTATATCATAAATTACAATGTTGACCTTAGAATCTCTCGGCAGGTCGTAATTTATCTTTGTGGTTGGGTTAAACGGATTCGGATAATTCTGTGATAACCTGAAAACTGCGGGAATGTTCTTTGGCTCATTGCCTTTA
>CAZOAP010000235.1:0-5462 GCA_964577645.1 uncultured Ignavibacteriales bacterium | reverse complement strand
CTCTATATCGTTATCACTAACCTGGTCTGATAATGAATGCAATGCTGCGATGAACATTTCATCATTTACGCGTTTAGCTTTTGCTGCAAGTACAGCAAGGCCCATTGCCGGAAAAATATACACATTATTCCCCTGGCTGGGGAAATATGTTTTACTGCCTATCTTTACGGGGGCAAAAGGGCTGCCGCTTGCAAAGATAGCTCTGCCTTCACTCCACAAGTAAGCTTCTTCAGCAGTGCACTCAGAATGTGAGGTTGGATTTGAGCAGGGAAAAATTATCGGTCTCTTGTTTAGCCGGCTCATAAGCTCCACAATTTCCTTTGTGAAAGCACCTTTAATAGTACTTAAACCAAGTATTGCAGTCGGTTTAATTATCCGTACAGCTTCAAGGAAATCGCTACAAAGGAGGTCATTATTTGAAAATGGTAGTTTATGAGCTTCAAGGTCATTACGCTGTTTTGATACTAAACCTTTACTATCAAACAACCAGAACCTGCTGTATGCTTCTTCTTTTGTCAATCCTTTTTGCATCAATACTTTTATCATCAGCTCAGCAATACCAATAGATGCAGCACCTGCCCCAAGGAATAAGAACCGGTGGTACTCCAGCGGTGTACCTGATATTCTGCAGGCTGTCAGCAGACCGGAATCAATAACACTTGCAGTTCCCTGGATATCATCATTGAAGCAGCAGACCTTATCCCTGTATTTATCAAGAATTTTTATGGCATTTGTTCCTGCAAAATCTTCCCACTGAATGCATATACCGGGAAAAACTTCATTCACAGATGTTACAAATTCATCAATGAATTCTTCGTACTCTTTACCGCGAACACGTTTAATTCTTAAGCCGGGATAAAGGGGATCTTCTAAATGTGCTTCATTGTTTGTACCTGCATCAAGAACAATAGGCAGGGTAAGTGCCGGGGGAACACCTGCACATGCTGTATACAAGCAAAGCTTACCAATGGGGATACCCATGCCGGACATGCCTAGATCACCAAGTCCTAATATGCGTTCACCGTCAGTCACTACCGTAAAACGAACATCTTTAACCGGCCAGTTCCTTAACAGCTCAGCAATTTTTCCTTTATGTTTTATGGATATATACATACCGCGTGGTCTTCTGAAAATATGTCCGAACTGTATACATGCATCTCCAACAGTCGGAGTGTAAATTATCGGCATATATTTCACAGGATTATCCATTATCGTTCTGAAGAACAGGGTTTCGTTATAGTCTAACAGCTGAAGCAGGAAAATATATTTGTTGATCGGTACGGTTAACCGGTCAACCTGTTCGTTAACTCTTAAAAGCTGTGTCTTCATTGTTTCAATGGTATCGGGCAGAAGACCGTTCAATTTATATTTATCTCTTTCTTCCTGTGTAAAGGCAGTTCCTTTATTTTTTGAAGGGTCATGAAGCAGGTTGTATCCTGTTGGTTCCATTTAGGTAATATTTTTTTTAATGAATTATTCGATATAATAATATACATCCGGGAATTCATTATATGATCAATTGTTGAATCGTTTGTATCTAATTTAATTTACTCTATGGTTTTCATCCAGAAAGCACCGGGCTCTCTGCCTTCCTGTTCTGCAAATACAGGACAGCAAGATTCCAGTTCTTTTCTGTAATTATGGGATAGAAAGTTCAATGCACCAATTATTTTATATTTAGTATTAAAAGTTAAAAAACTTTCAAGCAGATATTGTTCGTTCCATAATAAATGTTCCTTAAATATCCATTCATCAAGGTAATCTTTAGGGGTAAAAATATCGTGTACATGAACATATACACCTTTTTTTAATATAGGCAGAATTTCCTGGTATTCAAAAAGTACATCTCCCTGTGGCCGTATTATATGAGATGAATCAATAAACAAAATATCGTTAGCGTTTAACTGGCCATAAAACTCTGTTTTCAGGTTCTCAGCTTTTTCCCTGATTACCTTTACACCTGTTTTTTCAAGCCAGGGCTGTTCATAAGGTTCAATACAAATCTGTTCGCATTTATAATCAGAATTTTCTGCATTATTTTTTTTTACAGCATTTATAGCCATCAATGTAGAATACCCGCTGCCTATTTCAATTATTTTGCGCGGTTTAATATAACGGATAATGTTATAAAGATATTCAGCATCACCTGAACAATAAGAGCCGTTGTTGAAATAATATTCGGTTTTAGCTGATTTCTCAATCGGGATATTCTTCATTTCATCGTTATAATTGAATTTTGATAATAATTCAAGCTGTTCATGAATATTCATATCAATTCCTGGTAATACCCGGTCTTCTCGCAACGATTTTGTTAAATGTTTGGAAGGATTTATCATCGGCTGATAATAATGATCCGTTACGGGAAGCAGCCCCTGATTCATAAAGATTCTTTCGTTAATTCTTCCAATTCCTGAATTCCTTATGTACTTTAACCACATTACAGAAATATAGCTCATAGGGATCCCCAATACGATAAAAATTTTCCTTAAAATCTGCTTCATTAATTTTTTACGGTTATTTTATCAAATTTACTTAAAGGTCATACATTTAACAATGAATATATAATTCATTGTATTACTGGTTTTAACCTGCAAACTTTGGATACCAAAAACCTGTTGCGGTTGAATAGTTTGTAGAATTGCCATGTAATTTGCCTGAAAGGGGGAATTGAAAGTAAATAACCTGCAGGTGAAGACCACCAAACAGTTTTCATACCGAATATATAAGCATCAGCACCAACAATTTTCCTGCCGTCAGCAAAGAGCAGGATAATATCCCGGTTTTCAAGCTCACCCGGCAATTTCAGCTCATCTCTTACCCATTTATCCTGCAGCATGGCTATACCGTAACCTGTGCGCTTTATTGTCTTTTCCCAAAAGGGAATCCACCAGCTGCAGAAACCGCACATCCCATCATATAACACCCAGCCTTTTGTTTGTAATAGTGTCATTAACCTATGGTTTTCTGCATCTGACATGAAGGAAATAAGATATTACACAGCTATCCTGAAGGTCAGGATGTTCTTTTACTGCTTCTTCATCCGGATATGGCTCGTTAATATATTCAATTATAAATCCTGCTTTTATTACCGCGTTAAGCCAGTATGAAAGTGTCCTTGTAAATTTAGGTGTCTTAAATTTATTGCACTTATTCTTTAGCTCATTTGGTGCTGAACCAAAGGTCCATTCATCAATCCTGCCGTTTAAGTTATTAAAATAACCACCGACTTCTATTGCATAAGTATTTCCTTGCTGATCTCTAAGGTTTTTTCTGTGCGGTGTATCAAAGCACGGGTGACTGATAGAGAACTGTAAAAATCCGCCGTTTTTTAAAACCCTGAATGCTTCTTTCAGTGCAGATTCAGTTTCAGGGATATCCATAAAACACATAAATGAAACCGCAAAATCAAAAGTATCATTTTTAAATGGAAGCCCCAGAGCGCTGGAAGTTTGATAGTTAGTTTTCAAAGCAGATTTATTTTCAAAATTTTTAGCTTCATAAATAAATTTTTCCGATATATCAATTCCTTCAACTGCAGCACCTTTTTCAGCAAGCAAACGGGTATTGGATCCTTCACCGCAGCCAATATCAATGCCATACAATCCATTTACATTTGGCAGAATGTCAAAAAAGGCCGGAGTGTTCAGGTGATCGCGGTAAACATCATAGCCAGCCCTGGATAGTACAGTCCATGCTTCCGCGTTCTCATTCCAGTATTTACCTGCTTCTTTATGATCCATATAATTTAATTTTTACAGTTATAATCAATGGTGTATCTTGACAGCATTTCTTAATCTTATTATTGAAAATTGCAGACTTGAAGCGGTTACTTCACTGGCAAGCTCTTTTAATGAAGGCAAAACTCTAAGCTCAGCATTTCTTTTATTAATTTCACTTACCAGATCATTTAATACTATAACAGTTAACGGAATTACTCTTTTATATGCTACGTTATAACCGGCATTATTATCCAGTAATTCAAAAGGCTCAGGCGGAAATTCATACAAATATAATTTTGCATTTTTAACTTTTTCTAACCAATTCTCTTCAATATTAATAATATATCTATTTTCGGTATTACCTATAAATCTATCAATATCCGTTTGCACAGTTCTATCACCGGCAAAAAAACATACCCTTGGACAATCTCTTGGCAGCAGGTAATTGTGAAGCATTATATCATTTATCGCAAAAACGATATTGCCGGTTATGCTGCCATATGGTCGGGGAGACGGTCGGGGCTCAAATACTTCAATCCCCGGTTCTTCGCTTACGTGGAATAGCTTCACAGGTTATTTTTCTGTCTTTTGTTTTTTGTAAGCTGGTTAGTTCTACTATATTGTCCACTCATCGTGTCTTATTGCAACCAGGTAATATTTTCCTTCATATTCTTTATATACCAGCCTGAGTGAACGCCAGTCCATACCGCTGTATTTTTCATCAAAACCTGAAAAATAACTTTCAGTATATGGTAAACCGTAATATATTGCCTCTATGTTATTTTGAGAATTGCCTGCTCCCAGACACAGGTTCAGAGAAGTTTTTTCAGCGTTCAGGAAATCAGCATCATAAACGAATCTGGCAAAGTATTTTCTGTATGTGAGTTTTATAGGGTCACCACTGCCGTCATATGAACCCCAGGTTATTTTTTTATTTGAATAAGCATTTTTATTAAAATCTGATCGTGATGATTTTATATCAGTGGAAGTATCAATATATCCGTAGGGAGAAAATCTTACACCATCAAAAGGATGAATATATTCAGACAATTTATTGTAATCTTTTTCTTTGATCACTTCAAGAATTTCTTTACTTAGATCCAGCAATACTGAATCGTTTTTTGATTTAGGATTTGTTATGCTAACCGGATCTGCACTAAAAATTTGACCAATGGCAGAAATCAGAAGTATTATTATTGATATTCTCATTTTCTCAATTTAAAATAAAAAGATTGCTCCAAATTTACTCATCATTTACAGTTAAAACAATTAATTATTATACCTTTAATTATTGGGTTATTTTAACGATTTTTGTCAATTCTCAAAAAAATATAATTTAGATTAGTACAGGCGAATATAAACAATGCTTAAATCGCTTTCAAAAATTACGCGAAAGATAACATCACATATTAACAGGAATGTTACAAAACAGAACCAGGGGCAGATAATTGCTATTGGCGGCGGCGGATTTTCAGACCAGCCGGATAATCTTTTGCTTGATGAATACCTGCTGCTGCAGACAAATAAAACCAAACCAAAAGTCCTTTTCCTGCCAACAGCGGGCGGCGACCATGAAGATTATATTGCAAAATTTTACAGGGCATATAATAAATTCAACTGTAAACCTATACATCTTTCGCTCTCAAAAAAAACTATACCCTACAAGAAGCTTGAACAGATCGTTTTAAGCCAGGACTTGATCTTTGTCGGCGGGGGGAGCCCGAAGTTCCTGATGCAGGTATG
>CAZOAP010000234.1:0-5468 GCA_964577645.1 uncultured Ignavibacteriales bacterium | reverse complement strand
CAGTACAGTATGCTTTGGGTCAGGTCAATATTTGATTTTCTTAACTCTATTTCTGAACTTTCAAACCTGGCAAGCATTAATAACTGATCGATAAGAACAGCGATCCGGTCAACTTCTTTTATACAATACTGAATTTTATTCTGATAATATTCTGCTTCACGCGGTCTCCTAATAAGGACTTCAAGTGTGCCTTTTATTACAGAAAGGGGTGTTCTTAATTCATGTGAAGCATCAGATGTAAATTGTTTTTCACGTAATACTGCATCTTCAAGCCGTTCCATTAAACCGTTTATTGTCTGAGCAAGTTCGTATATCTCATCCTTGTTTTTTGGCTGTGTTATTCTTGAATTCAGGTTTTCTTTTGTAATAGTTTTTGCTTCCCGGTTCATTCTCATAAGTGGAATTATACTTTTACCGGCTATGTACCTTGAAATGATAAATAAAATTATCAATAGTACAGGGTAGCTTACAAATAAAACATTCTTCAGGTTAGCTACAACATTTGATGCATCTTCCAAAGGAACAGCAACAATAATATAACCGATCAGGTTGCCTTTGCGGTTAACTATTGGACTTTGCATCTGCCGGACCTGTTTATCATGCAGATTTGTATTTATAATATTTCCTCCTGAAAGCTGAATATACAAAGAGTCATTTTTAAGGTTAGGAGTTTTTTTCAATGTTCGCTTTTCGATATTTGTGACTTCTGCAAAAATAGGGTAAACTTCAACATCCTGGTGTTCTTTTTCACTCCATTCAGATACATCTGTAAAGAATACTGAATCACGTTTCATATCCAGGTCATCCAGAATGTCCAGTGCTTCAAATTCGAGGCGTTCATCAAGATTATTGTAGGAAGTGCTGTGTACAACCTGGAAAATAACAATAAACAGCAGCAAAGTAATTAATGATGTTGCGCTTAGATAGAAAAGGGCTATTCTATTTCTCAAACTTAAGTTCAATTTAATTTGCAGCTAATCATCCCTGGTGATATAACCAACACCTCTAACAGTGTGAATAAGCTCTTTATCCTTACCTGTTCGATTTAATTTTTTTCTCAGGAAATTTATATATACATCAATTACAGATGTATCTGAACCGAAATGTATATCCCATACATGCTCAATTATATTAGTGCGGGTACACACTTTTCCTTTATTTCTTATAAGATACTCAAGCAGTGAGAATTCTTTTGGAGTGAGAATTATTTCCTTTGAGGCTCTGAATACCCGGTGTGTATCCAGGTTCATTTCAATATCACATAATTTCAGCAGTGACTGCTCCCCAGCCCCGGTTTTGAGCTGCACTCTTATACGTGCCAGTAGTTCATCAAATTGAAAAGGTTTCTTAATGTAATCATTGGCTCCGGATTCCAGGCCAAACACAATATCCTGAACAGTATCTCTGGCGGTAAGGAAGATAACAGGTGTAGTTTTATTTTGTTTTCTGAATTCACGGCATAATTCAATTCCGCTTAAGCCGGGCAGCATCCAGTCAAATATCATCAGGTCATAATCATTTGATGATGCAAGTTCAAGCCCTTTTTTACCATCGACTGCAAGATCAACGGCAAAGCCTTCTTCCTCAAGCCCATCCTTCAGAAAATTCGATATTCCTTTTTCATCTTCTGCAATTAGTATTCTCATATCATTTTTAAATTCAGTTCCTACAGTATGCATGGATACATTTTCAGGAAATTCATTATTTATAAACGCTGCATATTGCTTTCTTTCTGTATCAATCATCAGGTATATATTATATTGATACAAAAATATCTATGAAAATCTTAAAAATAGCTCAATAAATTCTTAAAATTAGCTTAATACAGCTTATCAAAAATAATTGTTAGTGTTAACCTAAAGTATGATAATTATCAATTTTTTATATGACTGGTAAAAATATATTTATAATGCAGGGAAATTCAGGTTTTTTATTTCAATAATATCATTTTTCCGGCTTTATCTATCCGGTATTCAATCCCGTTTTCTATCAAAACACCTTCTGTGATTCCCATGGCATGGTCAGTATCAACAGCAATTATTCTTTCATTATAAAAATACTTTGCAGAATCTACAATAGTATGGCCGACAATAATTTTGTTTATTTTAAAATTATTCAGTGTCGTATTAAGCTCATCTTCTGTTGTTGTTCCGCTTACGTATCCCCTGTACCAGAATGGTGAAGTTTTTCCGCTGAATATAATGTTTGCTTTTGGATCACTGTTATTTTTCGCTTCTTTGCTTTTAAAATAATATTCTCTTGCAGCTCTGTTAATTTCTTCAATTGGTAAATTAAGTGAATCCAGTCCGGGTGATATACCCCCATGCAGGAATAAATAAGGACCTATCTTTTCTATGATATTTTTTGTTTCAAGCCACCTGCCAAGCTCTGTATTCGGTTTATACAGATCCTTATAATCTTCTTTTATCAGTTTGCAGTTTTCAAAATATTTATTCCTTACATACCGCAGGTCATCATTCATATTCATTATTTCATGGTTACCCAGTATAAAATGCACATATCCGCCGTATTTAACTGCTTCCTGCTCAAGGTGGTATATGAACCAAAGACATTCAGTTACATTCAGTCCTCTGTCAACCATATCGCCATTTAATACAAGATGCCCTGAACCGAATATCCATCTGTTGGAATTGTCTATTACTTTATTGTTTATTAAAAAATTCCTTAATGGAATGAAATTACCTTCTATATCAGATAATACGATAATTTTATCAGGCATATCATAAACAGAAAGTTCATTTACAAGTGTATCCTTTATATTTGTATTAAATGAGAAGGTATCACCAACATTGCATGTTATCAATTTGCCTTTTATTGAACCGGCTGCTGAATCCAGCTTACAATAGTAGCCGTTTTCGTTTTTAAGTATCTGTTTGATTATTGCTGTATTGTTCCTGTAAAAAATAAAGGGACCGTCGTAATCAATCGTTGATATATCCGTTGTATCAGTTTCAAACATTTCAGCTGATGTGTTTGAATAATTTATAGTTAAGGTATTGAAATAAAATATTAAAAATAAAAAAATATATTTCATAAAGTTCTTTAAATAACATCATATTCTTTTACTAAAATAACAAAATAATATGATCATTAATCCGTAAAAAAGGCGTTCAAAAATGAACGCCTTGGAAAAAACAAATTTCCGAAATTTCTATTTTACAACAACCATCTTTTTTACATCTTTAAAAATAACCCCGCCGCTTGGTGAATTTGCAGTTATTTCATAATAATATACTCCTGATGCAAGATCTGTCGCATCAAGATCAGCTGTGTAAATGCCGGGTTCACTTAAACCGTTATAAATTTCGCTTACCAGTTTCCCTGTTATATCAAAAATATTCAAAATCACGTTAGAACGTTTTGGTATTTCAAATTTAATATTTGTAACCGGGTTAAAAGGATTCGGATAGTTCTGCTTAAGTGAAAACACTTTAGGAAGCTCTGTAGTATTAATAGAAATCCCGATTGTTCCGGGTACTGTTCCTGCTGTGGTTGTACCGGTTTTTAAAACTATATCATTGTTCGGGTCAAATGCAAATGCTGTTGGCTGCCTGCTAAATGTCCATATCCATATCTGGTTGTTGGCAGTGTTATCGATCCGGAATGTTGAATCAGGTCCCGTTGCAAAAGTAATTTTTACGGTCAGCGGCATCCTGTGGAAAGGTGAATTTGACTGGGTCTGCTTTGCCTGGAAACCTACATTCCAGCTGCCGTTGCCAAGATCTGCAAACTGGTACAGGTTTGCGTACACTGGATGGTTTGGCTGTTTTACCCATTCATCCATGAACCAGCCTAGGTCCTGCCCCGAGATCTGGCTAATCTTTGCAGTAAAATCATCTGTTGCTGCGGATTTATATTTAAAGTCTGTTGTATCCATAGCATAACCCCGCAGACAGTTAAAGAAAACATTTGTATCATTCAAAACATATCTTAACATATGCAATACACATGCTCCTTTATTATATGTTATAGCAAGGTTATATAATGTGTTTGCATCGGGTGTAACTTCAGCCCACTGCGGGTTATATATCGGCCAGCCGGGATTGCTGTTTAAATATCCTGCTGCATCACTGTTAATATCATTTTTATAAGCTGTATACCCCGTGGTTTTTTCAAACCATAAAGCCTCGCAGTATGTGGCAAATCCTTCGTTAAGCCAAACATCTGCCCAGGTAGCACATGTAACCATATCGCCAAACCATTGGTGGGCAAATTCATGTGATACAAGATTTTCAGTCCAGCAGTTCGGGCATATTGTTGTCAGTGTCTGGTTTTCCATTCCTGCCCATGTAAAACCGGGTGATGGGGCAGTCGCAAAACCGTTCTTTTCAAAACCGTGCTCACCGAATTTCTGGGAGTAATATGTTGTCATGTTCAAAAGTACGGTCTGCATTGCAGCGGGATTTTCACCTGTGTTAAAATAAAATCTTAACGGAATACTATCCGCTGGGTTTGATAACTTATGCCAATAAACAATATTCAGATTATAATTTACTTTTCCTGTCATAACAACAAGGTATGTAGCAACAGGGTCACGGCTTATCCAGTGATAATACAATGTATCACCGGTTAATGTAGAATCACTCAGCCTGCCGTTTGAACCTATCTTAACATTTGCAGGAACCTTAATGGTAATATCAACGGTAGCTTTATCTGAGGGTTTATCCCAGCAGGGGAACCATTTCCTTGCACCTTCAGGTGCAGCATCGGTAAAAAAACCGCCATTGCCGGTATAAATAGCCGCATCAACCACATTATTATGTGAATAATTGATGAGTACCTCTGTTACTTCGCCCGGGTTATATTGCCTGTTTAGAACAACATTCAGAATATTACCTGTGTGTGTGAACGAAACACCGCTCATACCAACAGAGCTTACCACAATTGATGTATTTATCGCATTCAGGTTAATCGAGCTTAGCGCAGTATCAACCCTGAATTTTACTATTACACTTCCGGTAAATGACCTGGGGAACGGGGTAATGAAACAATTCCTGATATCAAGATTCAGCTTATAATCCAAAACATCAAAAGTATGTTTTGGTGAGTTAGGGGAGTCACTTTCAAAAAAAGAATTTGTTACAGATCTCTTTTTTTCAGAACAAAGCTCGCTTCCCTTTTTATTTACTGACTGCGAAAAAAATGTATGGGTCAAAAAGAGGGCTGCAATAATTAAGTAAATTTTAAATTTCATGACTGGTTTGTACAATTATTATTGATGGATTAATTATAAAATAACTCTTTTTTAACCACAAAAAAAGGCGTTCAAATAAATGAACACCTTTTTTTATAATTTATAAAATCCTTTATTTAATAACGGCCATTTTCTTTACATCCCTGAAATTTACTTTTCCATTTTGGGATTTTGCGGTAAATTCATACAAATATACACCTGTTGCAAGATTTTCTGCTTTAAACCGAGTGGAATATATGCCGGGTTCCAATGT
>CAZOAP010000233.1:0-5470 GCA_964577645.1 uncultured Ignavibacteriales bacterium | reverse complement strand
CTATCCAAATCCGTTTAATCCGTCAACTAAAATAAATTTCAGTTTGACTGCTGCTTCTAAAGTTAAACTTACGGTTTATAATTTACTTGGTCAGGTTATAAATGAACTTGTAAATGGTAACTATGCAGCGGGAAATCATACTGTTAGTTTTGATGCAGTTGGATTAAATAGCGGAATATATTTTTACAAGATTGAAGCTGTCGGAATTGATGTGCAAAATTTTACTGCTACAAGAAAAATGATTTTAATCAAATAAAAATAAAGGAGAAAACCAGAAATGAAAAACAAATTATTATTATCATTATTCATATTGGTGGTATTTTTTATAACGGGTTGTGTAAATGTAAATCAAAAGGGAAAATTAGAAAAAGACGGTTCCGGTTCAATAGATCTGCATTACTGGACAAAAATGAAAAATGTGAAAAACAAACAGGAACTGGGCGGTTTCAGCTTTGACGAAGGTAAGATTAAAAGCAAGTATTCATCATCCAATAACGATGTAAAAGATATAAAAATTGAAGATAAGCTTGATGATTCCACAAAACACGTAAACGTTAGCATTAAATTTGACGATCTGAACAAGCTTAACAGCGCAAGCGGGTTTTCTAAAGTCACTCCAACCTGGAAAGACGGAAAAGACGGGGCTGAATTTGTATATGTAATTAAACAGGATACTTCTGCCGCTAAAACTATGAATGCTGGTAAATATGAATTGGTTTATGAGTTTGAGTTTCCTGACGAAGTACTGAAAACAAATGGTATAAAAGACGGAAAAAAAGTTAAGTGGGAGCGTTCATTAAAAGACCTGAAAGAAGATCTTGTGTTAACTGCAACTGTAAAAAGTGACGGAGAAAGCGCAGGAAACAAAGATAAAAAGGATGGCAAAAAATGCGGATTGTTTGGATTTGAAATGCCGCTGATCTTTGCATTAGGTATGGCAGGAATGAAGATTGTTTCCACTAAAAAGAAGCAGAAATAAACTGGGATTTCACAGGAGGATTAAAAAGCTTGCTGAAATGGTTCAAGATCTTTTGGCAAGCTTTTTTATAATTTGACGCCAGCTTTCGAAAAATGAATTATTTACTTAACTATATATTTCGCTCATATTATTTCCAATTCTCTCGAGTAACAATCCCTGACTAAAAATATTTACTTTTTTGCTTTCCATATTTGATAATTATTTTGACAATTTGGTCATCGTAATATGACACTAATCGGAGATTATCATTTTACTTCAATAATGGGTATTAGTCAGATTCTTAATAATCAGTGGTTTAATTTACGGCAATATAAATTTATTAATGGCATAAAAATTGTAACTTAATTTTAGAAATTAACTTAAACTCTAAATATTCTATTAATCTAAACCTAAATTAAAGAGGAGATAAAAAAATGTCACAGCAAAATCAGCCCGATAAAAACAGAATCAACAATAACGACAAGGTTTCGCAGGAACAGGATTACAAAAGAAAAGACGGGAATACAGCTGATAAGCCCGAAAAGAACGTAAGTTATGAAGAACAACAGAAAAGAGAGAAAGGTACAAGATATGATGAACAGAACAGAAAGAGACCTGAGGAACAGGAAGAAGATGCGGTAGTTTAAGCCTAGAAAGAATTATTAAAAAAGGCAGGTAAGTTTTACTTATCTGCCTTTATTATTTTAATGATTATTTTACTATTCTACTTTAAACAGTGCGCTAATTGACTGGTTCTCATTATTCCTCAATATAGCATGTGCAAACAGCCTGGATATATCGAGTATTTCTATTTTTTTAGATTTTATATTGAGCGGCACTGTATTTGCTACAACTAATTTTTTTATACTGGAGTTTTCAATTTTTTCCAGCGCATGTCCTGAAAGAATAGGATGTGTAGCCGCTCCGTATATTTCCTTTGCGCCGTGTTTTTTAAGTGACTCAACTGCGGCAACAAATGTATTTGCAGTATCAATTAAGTCATCAACTATCAGAACATTTTTGCCTTCAACTTCACCAATAATATTCATTACCTCAGCAACGTTTGGTTTGGGTCTGCGTTTATCTATAAGGATAAGATCAGCACCCAGGTTCTTTGCATATGCCCGTGCGCGTTTTGAGCCGCCTACATCAGGAGCTGCAACTGCAAGGTTGCGCAGCTTTAGCTTCTTAAAGTATTTAAGCAGCAAAACCGAGCAGTATAAATGGTCAACAGGAATATCAAAAAAGCCCTGTAGCTGCGGTGCGTGAAGGTCCATGGTTATAATACGGTCAACCCCTGCCTTTGTAAGCAGGTTTGCTATAAGCTTTGCTGTAATTGATACACGGGGCATATCTTTTCTATCCTGCCTTGCATATCCAAAGTATGGTATAACAGCTGTAATTCTTCTTGCGGATGCGCGGACTGCAGCATCTATCATTATCAACAGCTCCATCAGGTTATCTGAAGGTGGGTTTGTTGACTGAACAATATATACATCCTTGCCCCGTATGTTATCGTTGTACTTTACCCAGATCTCTCCATCTGAGAAGTTAACTATACGGCATTTGCCAAGGGGCAGGTCTAAATAATCACAAATATGTTTAACTAAGTAGTTAGAGTTTCTTCCTGAAAAAATCTGTATCTCAGATCTTGCCATTGGTTATTAGATTTACCGGATTGTTTTGTGGAATACACAAATTTATCAATTAATATCGGTATAATCAATTAATAAGGCAGGTTGCAGCTCATTTAATTGAGGCAAATCTCTTTGGAATTGGCTGAGTAAAGGGATGAGAAGACTTTATTATTATTGGTTCTGTTTAAAACCGGTTCTCCGGAATCAACAGTGATAATATTATGTGAAATACCATCAGAATTTACATTAATTTCGGTAAATGCAGGCTTACCAAAATTATTTGCCAAAACTGAACCTCCTGAATTTATGAACTGAATATTTTTCCGTTTATAACTGCAGGTTTCATGCAAATGGCCGTGCAAAACATATTCAAATCCGGAATTTTTCAGTTTACGGATTATCTTCTTTTTATTTCGCAGTTTCATTGTCTGTGTTTCAATTACCTGCCAAATGTTTGATGTTGATTTATCATTTTCATGTGAATCCTTATTGAAATGATGGTGAGTGACTGCTATTCGTTTTTTACCTGATGGTGTCTTTTCGTTCAAATATCTTTCAGCATGCTCTAGCTGTGAAACTGATATTTTTCCGTTTGAAGCAAAGGGATTTTTTACAAATGAGTAATATGCAATTGAATTGAATCCCGCAATAACAATTTCATCAAGCTCTTTAATAAAAGGGAAGATATTTCCGCCTGCTGAATATGCTTTACCGAATGTTTCCCTGAAATAGTATGCAAACTCTCTGACCTTGCCATGAAAATTTGTTTTGCGGCATTTAGCGGGAAAATTAACTACATCTTCAGCCAAATGAACTCCGCCGTAAATATCATGGTTACCAATTGTAACGGTTAATCTATCAGGATTCAGTAGTCCGAATCTGTTCAGGGTATTACGTGCCAGGGCAAAAGCTGAGCTTTCTGCATTTTCTGTTATATCTCCTGAAATAATAATATGGTCGAAGTTATTATCTGAAATGTATTCTAAAACCTTAAGGGTATTTGCTAAATTTATTTGTTTATGGTTTACATCAAGGTGAAGGTCTGATATATGAGCTATTTTCATAGATGTTTTTATTTCAAAGATATACTATCTTTGTTAGGCAGATGTTAAGAAAACCTGAGAAATAAGTTATAAATTAAAGAAAATAGTAAAATTAATTAAGATTGAATTCAGCTCTAACAGTAATTTAACTACAGGGCTTTATTTTTAATATATATGAAACTGAAAAAGAAACATCTTGAGCGGCTTTTGGAATTTGCTATTAAAACTGTAAAAAAATCCAATGCAATTACGATTAAATATTACAGTAAAAAGATAAAACACAGGGTAAAGGAAAACCTTACACCTGTTACTATAGCTGACGTTAAGGCCGAAAATTTTATTATCAGCAAAATTAAAGAAAATTATCCTAAGCACAGCATTCTGGCTGAAGAACATGGAAAATCTGTTAATGAGGCGGAATTCAAATGGATAATCGATCCTATCGATGGAACAAAGAACTACATGCGCAGGTACCCGTTCTGGGGAACACTCCTTGCACTTGAATTCCAGGGTGAAGTTGTGTTGGGGATAATTTCCATGCCGGCGATAAATGAATTTGTTTATGCCGCAAAAGGTATGGGCTGCTATTACAATGATAAAAGATCGAAGGTTAGCAAGATTAAAGCAATAAAAGATTCTTATCTTATTCATGGCGGACTTGATTACATATTAACAGAGCCGTATAAGAATAATTTCATGAACCTTGTTTCGCAAACATATTACAACCGCGGATTTGGTGATTGCCACGGTCACAGTTTTATTATTAACGGCAGGGCAGAGATGATGATCGACCCCCATGTTGCGCCATATGATGTTGCATCTGTAAAGATATGTGTTGAAGAATCAGGCGGCCGGTTTTCCGATCTGAACGGGAACAATACTATTTATGGCGGAAATGCACTTGTGACTAACGGCAAGGTTCATGATACAGTCTTAAAAATATTGAATGAAAATATTGAAAGCAGGGAAATAACCAAAAATTATTAAAGATATAGAACTTTACTCTAAGCCTCCTGTTATATTAACAGGGGGCTTTTTTGTTGGTTTTTATATGAATAGAAATAGATAAATTGCGGATTAACAGATAATTTAATGATATATACGCTGATATATTCGCTTATTGCGGGAATTGTTACCGGATTTGTAGTTTCAGTTCCTCCGCTGGGTCCGATTGCCTTTGCACTGATCTCCAAAGGATTTAAAGGTGAAGTTAAGGAAGGTATGGCTATTGCATCAGGCTCAGGCTTTATGGATATGGTATATGCTATAATTGCCTTTGGCGGAATATCACTTTTCATTTCCTTTTTGCCTGTAAGTGTTGAAGAAGCAATTAACAATAATATTAATGTAATACAGATAATATTAACATATGCAGGCTGTGTTGTTGTTATTGTTTATGGCATTAAGATTATGAGAACTAAGCTTGATCTTGATAAGCTTGAAGCGAAAGAAAATAAAAATTTAACCAGGGCACAAGGCAGGGCAAAAGAATTTGCAGCAAAATCTCATGTACCGCAAACTGAGACAAACCTGTTTGGGCAGTTCTTAATGGGTGTGATGCTTTGTATATCATCAATTACGCTTCCTGCATCATGGGTAATACTTGTAAGCTATGTTAAAAGCTTTGGCGTGCTTAACAGCTCTGTACTTGGCGGATTTATTTTTGCTGTTGGTGCTTTTACAGGTACAGTATTATGGTTCTGGCTGCTGTTAAAATTAATTGCAGGCAACAAACACCGCATAAACAAAAACACAATAGGCAAGCTTAACTTTTACGCAGGTATTGTTTTGATAGTTCTCGGAATTTTTCTGTTCAGTAAGGCAACCGGTAC
>CAZOAP010000232.1:0-5472 GCA_964577645.1 uncultured Ignavibacteriales bacterium | reverse complement strand
TGGCTGTCGAGGGTGGGTCGGACCAGGTGGCGCACACCCTGCCGGTGGCCGAAGGTGCGGGGCTGTTTTTTTTTCCTGAGCCCATCGGCCGTTCCCATCCATTATTATTGCAATATGGCGCGGAATTTCACCTGAGGTTTTGAGTAAATCCTGTATTTTTTTATCAGAACCGGTAGGTTCGTTAAAACCCATTATATATAGATTAACTTGGCGAGGCGGCTGCCTTACGAAATTCTGTTTGTAAATAAATAATTTAGCGTATAATCAGCAAAAATACAATTGATAAAAAAATGCAGGAAAATGAGAAAAAAACTGTAACCACCCCAAATTCGGCTTTAGCCGAATTTTTCCCCTCCATGTCAAAGCCAGGTCTGCGACTTAAAAAAGGAGAGGAGCTATTCAAATTATAACTTAAACGGAACATTGAGCTGCAGGTTAAAGCTTCTGCCGGGATTCATAGCGTAGCCTCTATAGCGGCTTAGGTGATCAACATACTTTGTACCCGCAAGATTATCTATGGAAAGATCTATTGATGCAAGTGAGCCGGCAAGGCTGAGATCAAATCCAATGCCTGCACTCAGCAATGTATATCCCGCGGTTTTTGATTCAAGTATATCTACATCATTCTGCGCTGAAACAGTTTTTGTGCCAAGCTTAATATACGGGTTCAGCAGGTTGCCGATATTCTGTTTCTGCACTTTAAGCTCTATGATATTTTTCATTGGCGGAGAAAACGGCAAAGGGTTACCTGTTGCATTGTTTTCAGTCTTCACATAATCACCGCTTGCCATAAGTACCAGCCACTTTGCCGGCTGGAACTGTATGCTGTATTCATACCCGTAGAAAGTGCTCTTTGCCTGTTTGATATCAAACACAGGGAGTCCGCCTATAATATCACCGGTTACAGAGGGATAAATAAAGTTATCAACCATATTCCTGTATGCCGAGAGCTGTATGTTAAGCTGCCTGTAATTCAGCCTGATACCCATATCAATGTTAACTGACTCTTCAGGTTTTGGGGCGGAGCCTGGATTGAGTGTCTTCAATCCTTTTTCATACCTGCCGGTACCTTCATGAACGCCATCAACAAAAAGCTCGAATTCCGATGGCGGCCTCCATCCCCTGCCAAGATTTGCGAATAGGTTGATATTTTCAACCGGTGAATATACAAATCCAAATGAGCCTGATAAGGCATTAAATGTCACTGATCCCGGGTTCAGGATCCTTGCCGGGTTACCTGCTGAATCAACTTCAAACACTGTAGTTTCAATATTCAGTTTTTTTGTATCAAACCTTATACCTGCTGAAAAAGAAATTTTCCCAAGGTCAAGTTTTTCCATCATGAATAAACCAATTGTATATGCGTTATAGTTTGGGATAAGTTTTTCCTCAGCAAGGGTCAGGTTCTCCTGGTAAGTGAAAGATGCTCCAATGGTTCCCTTAATATTTTTGCTTAATGAATGATGCAGCTTTAACGCGCCATCAAGGGTTTTAAGATCAAGATGCAGGGCTTCGATATCAAGCTCTTTATCCATGATGCTTTCAAATTCTTTACGGGTTTGCAATTGATATGAAAGGACGGGTTCAAGCTTTAATGTTCCGGAAAGATCAATGCTGCTTTCAAGCGAGAACTGTTTTGTCTGTACTTTCTGGTTTGGTGCTGCACCGGGTGATTCCAGCGGGTCTTCGTGGATCTGTAATTCACGGTCAAATATTTCAAACCCTAGATTAATTATTCCAAACTTTCCGTTTACACCAAGATTAGCTCCGCCTTCAAATTCTTTTGAGCCTGAGTTCGAAAGCTCACCTCCTGTTATTTCGCGTGTGCCATCGGGAGTATTCACAGTTAAACTTCCTTCGGGAGTTGTAACATCACCCGACTTCCTGTAGCCGAAATGTCCTTTAAGCCCAATATTTTTTGTGCCCAATCCTAAAGTACCGTTTGTGAAGTATTGTTTATCCATAGAAAAACCGCCAAGTACAATGCTTCCATAGTAAACGGGTTTTTTATGCATGGAAAATTCAAGCGGTTTACTGATAACATTTATAACCCCGCCGATACCATCAGCACCATAGACAAGGCTTGCGGGTCCGCGCAGAATTTCGATGCGGTCAAGATCGAACAGGCTGAGCTCAGGTCCATGTTCATCGCCCCATGACTGTGATTCCTGCTTAACACCATCGTGAACTACAAGCACACTCTGCGAAGTCAATCCGCGGATAACGGGCTTGCCAATTCCCGAGCCGGTTGAAACGTTGCTGATACCGGGTATATTCTGGATAGTTTCAGCAAGGTTCTGGCTTCGTGATTTATTTATTGCCCTTGATGTAAGCTCAGTAACAGAAAATGTGCTTTTGGATATTTCTGATGCATTGAATGAGCCGGTAACATCAATAACGGGCGTTTCTATCAGGCTTTCATCCAGCGAAACCGTTAATGAGGTATCATTGCCTGTTACATTAATATCAAGCGAGCGTGATGCATAACCGCTCAGCTTAAATGTTAAAATGTGTGAGCCTTTTGTGATGCCTGCAAAATAAAATTTCCCTGAGCTATCTGTAATTGAAGTATAACCAAGATCGTTAATTATTACAGAAACGTACACCAGCGGTTTATTGTTTTTATCCGTTACTGTTCCCGTTAGCTGAATACCGGGTGTGACTGATGTTTGAGCAATTACATTACTGCAGTCAAAACAAAACAGAATACAGAGCATGTAAAGAAACATCAATAATATTTTATTGATTTGATCTCTCATATATAAGTATGGTAAATTGCCTGCTGATGAGAAAAATCCTCAGCAAACAAAAATTATTTAAATGTGTTTGTTAGTTAAAAATGTATCAGATATGAGAAACTGCGGGAGGCGCTCTGCCGGGGGATGATGAAAACCATTCATTAAAGTAAACCGGGTTTACTGTGTTGGTTACTGTTTGGAATAATAAAACCTGCGGTGTGAATACATAAACCTGCTCTATAACAGCGGTGTTAAGCGAGTGGCTGAAAATACATGCTTCGCACTTATCTTCCTTTACATTGATATCAGAGGGATCATGGTGGTGGAAGAATTCCGAACCGTTAATTGCAAATAATGCAATTACAAGTATTAACGGTGCCAAGTATTTTCTCAGGTTATTCAAACTGCTGCAATAGTAATAATTGTTAAGAGTTTTAGCAAGTCAATATTATTTTGTTATTGGTGAAATGCCATGGGAATTGCAGCACATACAATCGTTTTAAAATCTTTAAGAACACACTCCGCCCTGCTGTGCTAGTCACCCTTTCAAGTGGAGAAATAAATACGATTTATTCACATTGAATACTACATAAAGGAGTTGTAAAGACGGGTCAAAGACCCGTCTCTACAAAAGCGTGAGGTTGTTAGAAAGGATTAAAATCATTCTTTCTTAACGGATTCATCTACGAATAAAGATATAATGGAAGAGGTAACTGCAAAGAAGCACATGATAATGAAAACGGAATTAAAGCCAAACTCCATTGCGAACAATCCGCCTGTTATTGCCGCCAAGCCTTCAAAGAGTGAGCGGTAACCGTAAAAATTTGAATAGATGTGACGTTCTTTTCCTTTCTGCAGTGATATTGCAATAACGGCGCTCCATGAAGGAGTAATAATTGTTTCACCAATAGATAAAATAGCCTGGATGAAATAAATATGCATTGGGATAGATGCGAACAGGTATAGGAAATAACCAATTCCCATAATTAAATAACCTGAAGATATCATTACCTTCTTGCTTACTTTATCTTCCTTTATATTTTTAAATATAAAGTAGAACAAGCCTTTCAATATAGCGTAAATACCAACTGCAGCACCGGCATCAAGCATTGTGCCGCCTATTTTACCGATATATATGGCAAATATTGGAGATAAAAAATTTACTCCGGAATGGATGAGAATGGATGCACCAAGAAGTATCTTAATATTCTTATGCATAGTATAACAAAGTTAGGGAAAATTTAAAATAAATAATCGGAGTAAAAGTGTAAGGTATCAATTACTCATATAATATATAACATCCGGATTTTGGATAAGCCGGTTATTTTAATAAAATCATTTTATTCACAGCAGAAAAATCACCTGAGGTAAGCCTGCAGAAATAAATTCCGCTGGGATAGTTTGATGCGTTCCATTCAACTGAATATGTGCCGGGTGAGAGCTGTTGGTTGACGAGAGTTGTGACTTCCTGGCCTAAAGTGTTATATATCATAAGTAATGTTAACACACCCCGACCGGCTTCACCGGTCACCCCTCTCGAGAGGGGAATTTGGAATTTTATTTTTGTTGATGGGTTGAACGGGTTGGGGTAGTTTTGATACAAATTAAATTCTTGAGGTACTTCTGTACTTATTTGTTCAATTCCTGTTATCCACACCGGGTCACCACCGGTAGTTGTATGAACACCTTTTGATACTGAATAAGCCCAACCGTGATCTTTATTAATAAATTTTATAAACGAATATTGGAATATATTTATACTTGTATCAGGTACCTGGTAAAGCCAATTATCTCCGCCATTTGTTGTCCTAAAAATCATGCCTTTTGAAGTTGAACCTCCAAAATTAATAACACCACCAACAGCCCAAATTGTATCCCTGTTAAGATTTGAAAATTTCCGTACAACTGAAATAAAAATATTAGGACCTGTAGGAAGTTCCTGTATGAGCCAGCTCAATCCCCCGTCAGTAGTTTTTTTCATTAGACCGCTGCACTTCCAGCCGGTTAGGCTGTCTGCAAAATACATGTCTGTAAAATAATCACCGGCTAACAGAGTCCAGTTCACACCGCTGTTTGTTGTTTTATATAGTCTGCCGCCAACGCTTGCCTGGCTTACAAATCCTATATTCCGGTTGTACATATATATATGATCAGGGTTGTTACCATTCACATTCAGTTGCTGAACCCAGTTCGAACCCCCATTTGTTGTCCTGAATACACCACCAATGAAGAAGTCATTCTGCACAAGCCATATAGTGTCTTCATTCAAAACATACAATTCTTGTGGTGAGATTGCTGGTGCATTAACCTGTACCCAATTAATTCCACCATTTGATGTTTTGTACAAAAAGGCACCACAAGCATAGCCTGTATTTATATTCAAAAATTGCAACTGTTTCATTTGATAGAAATTTCTATAGATAATTTGCCAGTCATTTCCACCATTTGTAGTTTTTAGTATATAACTTGTATCACTTGATTGCCATGCTACTGAATAACCGATAAGTGAATCCTGAAATGTAATATCAGTAATCTGTCTCCCGCCTATATTCGGCATAAACTGTTGGTACCAGTTGCCAACCATGTTAACAGGCACAGCAAAGCCAAGCAATAATATTGTTGTAAAAATCAGTGTAAAAGTTATTTTTATCAGGTTTTTCAAATGGCGTGGAATTTGATTTACTTAAGATAATACATAATGTTAGTAAATAAAAAACAAAAAGGGACAGATTTT
>CAZOAP010000231.1:0-5576 GCA_964577645.1 uncultured Ignavibacteriales bacterium | reverse complement strand
TATGTATTTGAAACACCGGGAGTAGTTAATATCCAATTATTACCGCTATCAGTTGATTTGAAATATTTCGAGTTAGTTGAACCTAAATATATGGTATTATTAAAAAAATCCATTTCGAAAAGTTCAGTTACATTTAAATTAATTTCAGTCCAGTTTGAACCTGAATTAGAGCTTTTGAGTAATCTTCCATTGCTGCAAACTGCAAAAGCATTGTTTGTGTCATAATAAAATAACTTCTTGATGTTATACGTGGTAACAGGTGTTTGTAAACTCCAGCTTTCACCTGCATCTGTTGTAATAATTACAGTACCTGTATCACCTACAGCAATACCATTTGTAGAATTGTAGAACCAAATTGAATTTAAACTTCTCGATGTTGGAGTTGTTTTAGCTATCCATGAATAACCGGCATTGGTAGTTTTGTAAACAAAACCACTAGATCCGCATACAAGTCCGGTATTTGTATTAAAAAAGTAAACTGATCTAAGGTCAGTTTGAGGATATGGATTTTTAGACTGCCAATTAACCTGGGAAAATAAGGTAAATTGAAGAATAAAACTAAAAATAAGGCAAAATTTTATTTTCATTGAAACCTCCCGTAAAAATATAATATAAATTATATAAAAACGGTAGGTAGTTTTACAGCAAATTGCTTGCCAGCTCAGCAAGCTCAGAGCGCTCACCTTTTAACAGGTTAATATGAGCATAAACATCCTGCCCTTTGAAGTGTTCAATTAAATACGTTAAACCGTTTGATTGTGAATCAAGATACGGATGATCTATCTGGTATACATCACCTGTGAATACAATTTTTGCACCTTCACCCACACGGGTTATGATTGTTTTAACTTCATGCGGGGTCAGGTTCTGTGCCTCATCAACTATAAAGAATATTCTCTGCAGGCTTCTTCCCCTGATGTAGCTTAACGGCTCAATAACCAGTTTCTGGTCTTTAACCATTTGCGTTATCAGCTGGTGCTGTTTTTCCGTTTCTGAATACTGGTCCTGTATAACTTTCAGGTTATCCCAAAGGGGCTGCATGTATGGAGCAAGCTTTGATTCAACATCGCCCGGCAGGTAACCGATATCTTTATTGCTTAAAGGTACAACGGGCCTTGCAATATATATCTGCCTGTAATTCTTTTTAACGCTGAGTGCAGAGGCTAGCGCAAGCAGTGTTTTTCCCGTACCGGCTTTTCCCGTAATTGTTACAAGGGGTATGTTCAGGTTTGTCAGTGCATCAATAGCGAAAGTCTGCTCAGCATTGCGCGGTTTAATTCCGTAAACAGGGTTCTTATCCACTTTGCGCAGTATCTGGTTCTTGATATCCATAGATGCAAGTACAGAGTGGCTTGCATTTCGCAGGACCAGATATTTATTCGGAACAACCTCAGTTTTTGATTTCTTCAAGTTTGCTTTTATAGGGACTTCAAACGGGGGATGGTAGAGCTTTTCAATGATATCATGATTAAAGTTCTCCAGGGTTTCCTTACCGCTGTATAGCTCTTCAACATTTGTAATTTTATCAGTGGTATAATCCTCAGCATTAACTCCAACTGCTTTAGCCTTCATCCTCAGGTTAACATCTTTGCTTACCAGTATAACAGTGTTATCTTTTTTCTTTTTCTGAATTTCAAATGCAGCGCTCAGTATCCTGTGGTCAGGAGTATCTTCTTTGAAAATTTCCCGTATCTCATCACTTAAGCCTTTGCTCAGTGCTATCGATACTTTGCCTCTTCCTTTGCCAAGCGGCACACCGCCGTTAAACAGGGCAGAGCCTGTTAGGCTGTCCAGCTTCCTTGCAAACTCCCTGGCATTTAAATTTATTACCTGGCTGCCGCGCTTAAAGTGATCAAGCTCTTCAATTACGGTTATCGGTATTGCAATATCATGTTCTTTGAACTGGTTTATGCAGGTAGAGTCATGTAGTATCACATTAGTATCCAGTACGAAAGTCTTCTTCGGAGTTTTGGTGGTTTTCATCGATATTTTAATGGAAAATTTTGCGAAAAGGAATAAAACTTATTACGGGAGATCTTATGGAGTCTCTTAAACGCAGGGTTAAGCTTTATTATATTTACTGAACTTATCAATCTGCTATTACAGTACAAATATAATTAATATTACAGATTATAATCAAATTAATATTGTGCTATGTATTTAACCATATATTAATATTATTATTTAAAGAATGAAAAAATATAACCGTCCGGGTCTTTTATCCAGAACTCAGTAGTCCCCCAGTCAGATTCAAAAAGTTCTTTAAAGACTGATACTTTATCTTTAATACTATTATAATACCCGGTAACGCTATCCAGCTGCACATAAAACATTACAGATGCCCCGATATTTGTAACATTCATTCCTGTATTAATTTCATGCATGGTTTCTTGAGAAGCGATCATAATTTCAATGTTATCTTTTTTCATAATAGCAAAAGAGGGTAACCTGTTATCATCATTCTGGATATATGCTGCTTTAAAACCAAGCAAATCCCTGTAGAATTCAATTGATACAGCAGTATTAGATGAAGTTAAATGCGGAATTATCTGTTTCATGATCATTTATTTGTTTATAACATTACCCTAAGCAATATTATTACAAATATTGCTACAGCAATTAAAACGATAATTTTCTGTTCCTGGTTTGACATGTATATCTCAATATAATATCTCGTTTTATCAATAAAAATTTATTAATTTAGTGTAACCTAAATAAAACATATTATGAAATACCTTGTAATTCTAAACCTTCAAATTTCACTCCTTTTTTTTATTTTTTCCTGCGGCAATGATACTGTAATAAATAACACAAACTCTTCTGCGGATTTTGACCTGTATTTTTACAAAACAAACGGGGGAGAGTATAAATTCTCAACTTATACTCTTAAATCTGACGGAACAGGCTTAAGCCTTTTAAATGATTCTTTGATAATTTCGACCCATGCAAAGCAGAATAAAATAATGTTAAGCAAAATTGATTCAAACGGTATGTCTATTTCGGCAATTTATTATTCTGAAAGTAACGGTAAAAATATAGTAAAAATACCAACCGGGAATTTTTGGATCAATTATTTTGATCTATCTCCCGATGGAAATAAATTTTTCTTTACTTCCGTTTTTGATCAGACCTTAAATTTAATGAATATGGATGGCAGCGGTTATAATGTGATCTCTGACAGGATAATGAATCAATATAATGCTCCGCAATTTTCACCCAACGGTGAATATATAGCTTATGTTGAAACTCCGGTTAATAATGTTATAGGAATATATATTTCAAGTACTACCGGAACATATAAAAAACTGATAAAAGACAGCATTACTATATCTTCAGGTTTCAGGCTGGGTTGGTCACCTGACAGCAAGAAAATAATATTCCAGAACCGAACCGGAAATCCTCCATCAGAGAAAATATGTATAATAGATACATCAGGTAATCAATACAGGGAAATTACCGAAGGAAGAAGCCCGGCCTGGTCGCCTGATGGGAACAAAATATGTTATATATTTGATAATAATGCCGGGATTAATGATATGAATTTAATAAATGCTGACGGAACAGATCAAATAAACCTCACAAATACAGGTAACATACATGAAAGTCTTCAAAGCTGGTCTAAAGATGGAAGCATGATAATGTATTTCAATGAAGGTTCTGTTTATCCTCCATATTTTTCTATTTATAATTTATCAGCTAATACAACATACATAATTCCTGATACTTTAAGAGGTGCAATATGGAAATAATTATGCAAAAAATATTAAACTCAAAATCTTATAAAATTATTATAGTAATTTTGCTGGTTTCATTTACAGGCTGTGTTACAAGCAGAATTGAAACCGTATCAAGTGAAAATCTGCCCAAGAAGAAAACTTACAGGATCAGAATCATATATTTAAATGATTACCGGGCTATTGATGTTGCAGATAAGGAAGCAAAATTAAAAATAAATTATAAAGATAAAGGTAATGCCGTAATATATTATGAGAATGTTAATGAAGAAAAGTTTATATTATTGAATGATATTTCATATATAGAAATTGAAGTATTGGAGAGTAATGAAACAATCAGTGTTTTATTCATTGCAGGCACTATCGCATTAGTTACTGTAATATTGTATCTGTTAATAAGTCCGCTTGGTAAATTTAAAGCAGGATAGAAAATTAAATAAAAATTATGTTCTTACAGAAAAATGCAGTTGTTTTCAGGATTGTGGTTATGATTGTATTAGCAGCTTTTACCGGCTGCGTTACAAGTAAAATTGAGTACACTGAATCAAATGAGCTTCCAAAGGATAAAGTTTACAGGATATCGGATGTATACATGAAGGATGGTTCGGTTATTCATCTGAAAGGAAAAGATGCAAAATTTAAATTGAAGTATAAAGGCTTTGAAAATGTAATTATATATAATGCCGATAATGAAAAGGAGATGTTTATCCCATTAAAAAATATTAACAATATGAAAATTGAGGTGCAGCAGGGTAATAATGTATTAACCATACTGACTATTGCAGGAGCTTTGATCCTGGCTTTTTTAATATTAATACTTATATTCCCGCCTTTTAAAAGCGGTACCAGCATTACGGGTTAAATCCATGAAACAATATTTGCCGTATATATGTTTGTAATTAATAATCAAACATATGAATAAAATGTTTATTTTAGCATTAATTCTTTCGTTCAGTATGATATTCGGCTGCAGCTATAAGCCGGGAAGTGTATCTTCTGAAAAGAAAGTCAGCTTAAGCGATACAACCAATCAAAAAGAAGGGAAATATAAAGTAATGAAATCTGACGAAGAATGGAAACAAAAGCTCACAGATGAACAGTACCGAGTTGCCCGCGAAAAGGGGACCGAAAGACCTTTTAAGAACAAGTATTGGGATAACCACGATGAAGGCATCTATAAATGTGTGTGCTGCGGGCAGGAGCTTTTTACATATGATACCAAGTTTGAATCAGGCACCGGATGGCCAAGCTTTTTTAAGCCTGTAAAACAGGAAAATGTTGAGGAAGAATCTGATTATACGCTTGGTATGAAAAGGACTGAAGTGATGTGCTCGAACTGCGGCGCGCATTTGGGGCATGTATTTGATGACGGACCGGAGCCGACAGGATTAAGATATTGCATGAACTCAGCATCACTGGATTTTAAGAAGAAGGAAGAATAAATATTTTTAAACATTTTTTTGGATTGCATCAACTGTGTTGATGCGTGCACTGAAATAGTCAGTGCATTCCAAAATGTTTTATTTCCTTATCAAACTAACTCTGTAGGGATATAATTCCTGCGTTACAATACCAGATTTTACGGCAGGGTCATTCATCATAATTTCCTTTGCTTCATCTTCGGATCCAGCTTCAATAATAGCAATACCGAATTTACCTGTAGTTTCAGGTCCTGCAAGAATTAACTTGCCCTTTGCAAGCATTTCCTGCAGATACAGGAAATGCGTACCCATGATATTGCCTTCTTCTTCGGTCATGGTCTCAGCAAAATTTTCCTTATGCGGCCTGATAAAATATATGAATTGCATATTGTTTGTTGTTTAGCAGAATAAAATATAATTT
>CAZOAP010000230.1:0-5635 GCA_964577645.1 uncultured Ignavibacteriales bacterium | reverse complement strand
TTGAAAACCTGGTTAACCAGAAAATGAATGCAGGTACTTTTGAGGTAACCTGGAACGGGGCAAATCTTTCAAGCGGTATATATTTTTATACTATGAAAACAGAAGGCTTTTCAGAAACAAAGAAAATGATATTGGTAAAATAGAACAATTTTTAAAGAATTATACTTAAAGGACACTAATTATTAGTGTCCTTTTTTTATTAATTTTAGTTAATATTGAATAAATATACATTAAGAATCCTAATTATGTTAATGTTATGAAAAAAATTACCCTGCTTATTATCTTCATCCTATTTATCCATTCAATTAACATTTACTCTCAGTTTTCCTGGCAGCATATAAACGGCCCACAGGGAGGAATTGTATCTGAGATCAAAAGCAATATTACGGGAACTCTTTTTATGGGTTCGATCGGAGGCGGTATTTTTAGGTCAACTGACAACGGTTTAACATGGAGCCAAAAAGTAAATGGATTTCCCGGTCCGCTTTTTGATGACGGAACAGTTGCTATTGTTGTAGCAAATGACGGCGATATCTTTGCCTCATCTTTTACTGATGGTGTCTATAGATCAACTAATAACGGAGAGTCATGGATAAATACAAACTTTCCAAATGCATTTATTGTCACACTTGTTATTGATCAAAATAAAAGAATTTATGCAGGTAACCCGGGCGGAGGGGGTGTTTATGTATCTACCAATAATGGAATGAACTGGGTACAGAAAAATAATGGACTGCCTGATCCGGCTCAGATATCCGCTTTATGTATTTCGCTATCCGGTGAGCTGTATGCGGGAATAGCATCCGGAAACAATACTGCTATATACCGATCAACTAATAATGCTGAAAACTGGCTACCCACAAATCTTACTAATGCAAATCCTGATAATATTGTATCATTTGGAATAAATGTTTATGCCGCAGCATACACACATGGAATATACAGGTCAACAAATTCAGGACAGAACTGGCAGTTAGTTAACAGTGGATTAACCAATAAAAAAATTAACAGGCTATTTGCAGGTAGCAGCGGGACTTATGCCGCAACGGATTCCGGCGTTTTCCGGTCAACAAATAATGGTGAGAACTGGAATAAAATAGGGTTAGACTTCAAAAAAGTATCTGAAGTCTATCATACTGCAAATGGAATAACCATTGCAGCCGTTTTTGGTGAAGGAATTTACAGAACATCAAACAATGGAGCTAACTGGGTAAGCTCTTCTGCAGGATTTAACGGCAGCGGTATAACATCGGTTTCTGTTTCAGGCAGTAACCTGTTCACAGGTACTGCGTATAACGGATTGTTAAGGTCCACAGATAATGGAAATTCGTGGCTTAAACTATCAGGCGGTTTTAAAGGGTCATCATGCGAACTCATATTCACAGCCCCGGGTAATGTTCTGCTTGCGCAGAGTGATTCAGGTCTTTTCCGTTCAACAAATAACGGAAGCAATTGGCAGATGTTAATGAGTGGATTCATATCATTCAATAATATAGTAAGCAATCAAAACGGTGTGTTATTCTCATCGGGTTCGTATCCATCTTTTGGCGTATGGAAATCCTCCAACAGTGGATTAAACTGGGATATAACAGATCCATATTTTAGCGCTTCGGTTTATTCACTTTGTATTACACCAAACGGGAATTTGTTTGCAGGTACAGCCGGCGGAGGAGTTTACCGTTCTACCAATAACGGCGTAAACTGGATACAAAGTCTGCCATACGCATCTGTTGTTTCACTCACTGCTGCTCCAAACGGATACGTATTTGGATGTTTTAACAGTGTTACAGGAGGTCAAAACGGTATATACCGTTCAACAAATTACGGAATGAACTGGAGCATGATAGGTTTGCCTAATACTGATTATTTTTATCTCAAAAGTAATTCTGCGGGACATATTTATGCAGGCGGATTTTATGGTTCGGGAGTATTAAGGTCCACAAATAACGGTTTGAATTGGAGTGAAGTTAATTCGGGAATATTTAACAAAATGATCACAAACATATTTTTTGATAATGCAGGATTTGGATATGCCGGCACATATTATGGCGGATTATATAAAACCAATATTTCAACGATCGGAATTATTAACCTTTCTACAGAAATTCCAGGAAAATTTTCACTTTCACAAAACTATCCAAATCCTTTTAACCCTGAAACAAAGATAAAATTTGCATTACCTAAAGAAGGTTTTGTAAAATTATCAGTCTATGATGCATCAGGCAGGGAAATTGAATCGCTTATTAACCAGAAATTGAATGCAGGTACTTTTGAGGTAACCTGGAACGGAGCAAATCTTTCTAGCGGTATATATTTCTATACATTGAAAACAGAAGGCTTTTCAGAAACAAAGAAAATGATATTGGTAAAATAAAAACAGACTTGTTTAAGAATTTTAAAAGGCAGGTTTAAACCTGCCTTTTATTTTTTCAGTTGATCAATTTTTTCAATCAGCCAGCTCCTGTATAATACATAAGGATTTTCTTTTATCTCATTCTCAAGCTTCATCAGGTCAAATTTATTAAACTTATCATTTAACCTGATTATCCTCGTTACAAAACCTATCAATTCCATGTTGGATTTTTTCACTCTATCTGAAACATTTTTATTGGTATTCAAAAATTCTTTATATGCAACCATTAAAGAAATTACTGATTCTGTATGGCCCTGGTCATAAAGAATGAGCAGCTGGAGCTTCCTAACATCAAGCTTATAAATAAACAAATCATATTTTACATTATTAAGGTAGTCCAGTGCATTATCAGGCTCATTTTCATAAAACTTAATGTAAGCCATAAGCAGGTTGTACAAGCTTGTGCGCTGTTCAGGGGCAACTTCATCTATGTACTTCTTCAGGTATTTTTTTGCCCAGTCAAATTTTTTAAGATAAATACCTATCATAAAATTACTTCGGAATTCGGTTGCCGTGATATAACTTTCAGGATATGACTTGTATATTTTACGCTTTAACTGGAATTCTATGATCTCAAAAGCATTTTCATAATCTTTCCTCAGAGCCCGGTTGTTTATTTTTAAAGTATTAACGGCAAACAGAGAGCCCGATACAACAAAACGCATTGGTATATCAAACTTATTTATGTTTTTAAATACAAATGATTTCGCCTTTTCAAATGATTCATCATCCTGTAAGTTTAGTGAAGACTTAAGCAGGTAGTAGTACATTGCAATTATTCCATGATCCCTGGTTTTGTTCCTTATCATGAAATTAATGGTATCATCCAGAACACCTTTATCCATTAGACCCTGCATATGGTACATACCTGCGTTTATCTCATATTTTATATTCAGGTTAAGCATAGAATTTTCAAGATCAAACCGCTGGCGGAATAAATGTACAAGATAGAATTTCAGCAGTTCATCGCTTTCATCTGTAATACCAATATCTGAGCCTTTCTTGAAATTCCCCCGGTTGAAATAAAATGTTTTTTCAAGTATTGCAAGATCAAATTTGTAAAAATACAGGTAATCTCCGAATTTAATGCTGTTAAGCTTTTTCTTTATGGTTTTATATTCTGTTTTATACAGGTCATCAGCCTGCATTCTTTCCAGGCCTTTAAGCATATGCAGCTCTTTTTCGGATTCATTCTCAGTAAAATTATGAATTGAAACGAACTCTCTGGCAATACTGTATAATTCAGAACTCAGGTTCTTGTACACCTGTATATTGAAAGTGCTTTCAGGATAAAGGGATCTATAAATAGCAGTCCTGTCTATTTTCTTCTCATTAAACTCCGGGGAATGTTTCATGAGCTTATCATAGAACTGAACCAGCTTGCTTCTATTATTGAAATACGGTGAACATAGAAATTCCCTGAATTTTGAATGTTCTTTTTTATTCAGCTTTCTGAGAAGTAATATTATTTTACTGGTAACCATATCAGTTATGTAATTTACAAATTTTCAGCGAAATATTCATTATGATAACCAGTTAATTTTGGTTACCATTAAAAAAAAATCTTTTTGTCTGGTTTTAAAATGTGTATTATAATTGCATTGTAAACTATTCCCGGTGAGAAAAAAGATAAATTATTATTTGTCCTCTCACCGGGCATGGCCGAAATAAAGAGTGCACCTGATTCCGGATAAAGGGGCACACTTTACCGGCCTTAACATAAAAATCTGTTTTACAAAACATATAAAAGGAGCTTTAAAATGAATTATCCAAAAGTAATTTTTATGTGCCTGGCTATTATTTTTCTGCAATCTGCCATACAGGCGCAAACTGACTATACACCTGAAACCAGGCTGAATCAAAGCAGCTTAAGGAAAGTTTCAGGTAATGAAAATCATTTTCCAGGACTTAACAAGACATCAAAAGTACCGCAAAATCTGCTGAATGAATATAACTCAGCAATTGATGCACATAATGAAACAGAAAAAGAAAGGCTTGGCATAGAAATGGAAAAATACCTTGATAAGCCGTTGGTATCAAATATTGATCCCAATACTATTTTTATACGTGAAAGGTATACCGAGCCGCCATTTGTTAATGACTGGTACCTGAATGATGTAATGGTAACAGGTTCAGATGTTGCTACTTCAGGAGGCTACAGGCAAATTGATCTTAAACAGGGTGAAGACGGCTGGTTATATATGGCGGTAAATACAAGAAATGTAACCGGAGGATTTAATGCACTGGCAAGAGTGTACCGCTCAAGCAATGGCGGTGCAAACTGGTCTTATGTTGCAGGCTGGCAATCCACAAATTACTGGAGCTCTGTTTCAATGCTTGTAGAAAGCAGGAATAACAGTATACTTGATTCAACTAGGATCTTGCTCTATGCCATATCAAGTCCAAACTCCAACTTCAATGATGCATTCCTTGGGTGTGTAAGCTTTACCAGGAACGGCACAGGTTCTTATTCCAGTGTAGTTGCTAACCCTTCAGCCGGTAACCGCTTTACTACGGTTTCTGCATGCAGTGATGGTATGTTCTGGTCCAGCACAACATATATGCATATTGTTGTCAGAGAAGAAACTAACGGCGGAGGTGTATTTACAGCATTACATCATTTCCGCAGTATCAACTGGGGATTCACACATACAAGCGCATCATATCCCATACCATATGAAAATTATTTTCCGCGAGCTGCATTTTCAAATGAAACGGGCAATGACTCAATTTACATTGCTTTTGAAAGACACGTTGCAAATGATGAGTGGGAGATCCGCCTGCTTGCTACAAGTGAGATACCTTCTGTAAGTTATCAGCTGCGTTATATTACTGATGCAACAAGCGGTACATTGTATAAAAGACCCGATATATCTATCCAGCAGCGTGATTTCAATCTTCCGCAGCAGATACTTGTTACCTGTACAAAAAATGACAGGGCTGTTTATCATGCCTCAACTGATGGCGGAGGAAGCTGGAATGTTGATCTCTCGCTTGGGCTTGCAAACCAACCAGTTGATTTTACCTCATGCAATTCTGACTCATTGACAGCAGGCGGAGGATATTTTATTGCGGCATATGTTGATCTAAACGGTGACTCTGTAAATGTTAGGCGGGGAGTGCTTGGTTCTATGGGAAGTGTTTTACATAAAAGGAACAGCCTTCCAAGCACAGGTGTTCTTTCACCTGAATGCGCCATATATAAGGAAGGAAGCACGAAAT
>CAZOAP010000229.1:5231-5666 GCA_964577645.1 uncultured Ignavibacteriales bacterium | reverse complement strand
CATCACTTAATATTTCAATTCCGGTATTGAGATGTTTTTTTAATACTGAAAGTGAAATATAGCTTCCGTCCCAGTCACTGCCGGCATTAATACTTCCGCCAACAAAATCTATCTCTTCGGCAATTTCAGATGCTGTGCGTTTAACTGTCCCTTTGGTCAGCATTTCAGCGGTCATTGAAGCAAGTCCGTATTTATCCCCATCATTAAATGAGCCTGCATCTTTAAAGACCATTCTGATAGATACTGCGGGAATTTTATTGTTCTCAATAACAAGGATATTTATCCCGTTTGCTAAAGTTGTATCAAAATAATCAGGGAACTGTACATCTTTCGGGGGACCTGCCTTCGGCGGTTTGGTCCTGTCAAGCTTTTCGTTCTGTGCTGCAATATTATTGGTCATAAATATTATAAATAGTAAATATATTATTATTTTTA
>CAZOAP010000229.1:0-5221 GCA_964577645.1 uncultured Ignavibacteriales bacterium | reverse complement strand
TATGTATCATTTATAAGATGCTTTATAGTTCTGTTTAGTTTTGATCCTTGGGCAGATAATTTAATATAACCCTGCCTTTGCCATGCAAATACTGTTTAGCAGCAGCCTGAATATCCTCAAGTGTAACTGACATGTAATTATCTATGGTGGTATTTACCATATTTGGATCATTATAAAATGTTTTATAATGTGTTATCATATCCGCTTTTGATAGATTTGTCTGCATCCTGTATACGTGGCGTGTTTCTATCCTGTTCTTTATCTTATCAAGCTCACTTTGCTTCAACGAGCCTTTAATAACATCATCAAATATCCTGTCTATTTCACCCTGTACAGTGTTAATGCTTACACCGGGCATTAAGATAGCATAATAATGCAGTAACCCTGAATACTCCCTGCCTTCAACCCAGCACCCAACATCAGATACCAGCTGTTTATTGTAAACAAGCTCATTATAAAGCCTGGAGCTATCACCGGTTGAAAGGATATCGGTTAAGATATCAAATATGTAATGCTCCCTTGAATCCTCCTTCGGTAGCTTATATGCGCCGAATATTCCGGGCAATTGAATATCATCACGAATCTCTTTAATAATTTCTCCGCTGAGCGGTTCATCTGTAAAGCCATTTGTTGATCTTTGAAACTTGCCTTTTGGTATAGAGCCAAAATATTTCTCAACAAGATCTATAGCTTCGTTGGTATTAAAATCACCGGCTAAGGTTAATACTGCGTTATTTGGTTTGTAATATTTTTCGTAGAATTCCTTTATATCAGCAAGAGTTGCTTTTTCCAGGTCACCGGTATCGCCAATAGTATCCCAGCTGTAACCGTTATTTTTAAAAAGCAGCGGTGCAAAATTAAGGCTAACACTGCCGTAGGGACGGTTATCGAAAACCTGTTTCTTTTCTTCGATGACAACACCTTTTTGTATATCCAGGCTTTCTTCGGATACAGAAAATTCAAGCATCCTGTCTGACTCAAGCCAGAGGCCAAACTCAAGCTGGTGTGATGGTGCTAAAAGGTAATAATTGGTTTTATCTTCAGTTGTGTAAGCATTGTTCTCACATCCTGCCTGCAGTGAAAGCTGGTCATAATCACCGGGCTCAACATTTTTAGAGCCTTCAAACATCAGATGCTCAAACAAATGAGCGAAACCGCGCTTATCAGGGTCCTCATCTTTGGAGCCTACATGGTAACATAGATTTATTGCAACTGAGGGTATTGAAGAATCTTCAGTAAGTACAACCTGCAAACCATTATTAAGAGTGTGTTCCGTCATTTTGATCTCGCCGGATCTTTTAATCAATATATCCCGTTCTTTCGTAATTTTTTTATCTTTAAATACTGATTCAGCCATCAGGTCAGTTAACTTTTTTATCTTTATTGGGAAGGTATGTTAATACAACCCTGTTACCCGTATTTAGATATTTCTTTGCCGCATTAAGAAGCTGGTCTTTCCTCAGCCCAAGATAACTATCAACTTCTGTGTTGATCATGTTTGTGTTTTTGTGGAAAGTCCAGTAGCTTGCAAGCGCATCCGCCTTGCCCATAACAGTCTGCACGTTAGTTGTAAAATCATTTTCAATCGAGTTCTTTGCCTTCTCAAGCTCCTTATCACTTACCTCTGTTGCTGAAAGCTGATCTATAATATTTGTAATGTTGGTAATAAGTGAATCTGTATTAGTATTTTTAAATCCAGTAGCAGTTATAATGAACAAACCGCCTACTTCATTATCCCAAAGAAATGAATTTATAGATTTGGCGGATTTTCTTTCATAAACAATATCATTGTATAACCTTGAGCTTTTCCCGTCACCTAAAATAAGTGAAAGCACTTCAAGCGCGTGAATATCTGCATCAGTAGTACCGGGAATCTTATAGCCAATGTATACTGCGGGAAGCTGAACGTTATCATATATAACATCAGTTACCTCGCCCTGGTTGAAAATAACTTCAGGGTATTTATTTTTTACAGTATTAACCGGTATCAGGCTGCCGAAATATTTTTCAACAAGCTTCTTTGCCTCAATATTATCAATATCACCTGCAACAACAAGTACGGCATTATCAGGGGAGTAGTATTTACGGTAAAATTCCTGAGCATAACCAAGATCAGCGCTGTTGAGGTCTTCCATGCTGCCGATAGGTATCCATTCATAGGTCTGGCCTTTAAATGCGCGCTTCATTAACTCACCCCATCTTGAGCCGTACGGAACGTTATCATAACGCTGGCGCTTTTCTTCCTTAACAACTTCGCGCTGGTTATCAAAGTTCTCCTGGGTAACCTGCAGTGTTGACATGCGGTCAGATTCCAGCCACAGCAGTAATTCAAGCTGGTTGCTCGGCGCAGTTTCAAAATAATTGGTTCTATCCTGGTTAGTTGTGCCGTTTAGAGTTCCGCCGGCTTTCTGAATGTAATTGAAATGCTCGGTCTTACCGACATTCTTAGAGCCCTGGAACATCATATGCTCAAACAGGTGAGCAAAGCCTGTTCTTCCGGGATCTTCATCCTTAGCTCCAACATGATACCATACATCAACACTAACTATTGGATTTGTATTATCTTTATGCAGAATTACATGAAGACCGTTTGAAAGATCAAATTCTTCAAAATCAATTTTTGCTGCCTGGGCGTTTATCTTAGCAGAGTTTATGAACATTACTGTAAATATTATTGTAATTGTTAAGAATTTTAACATTTTTTGAATATATTTTGAGTAATTTGTAAAATAACTATGACATATATAATAAAAAAGCTAAAAAAATGAATTATTTTTAAATATTATGTTTTGTATATTTACGATGTAAATGTATAAGTTTTATATAGTAATACTTCTTACGGTTATCATTAACAATGGTTTTTCGCAAAACAAAATTCCATCCGTTTTATATTTATCAGCAGGTTCCGGTATAAATTATCCTGTGTATGACGGAATAAACGGAAGTAAGATCAATATTCCGCTGAGTGCTGAGCTTGGCATTCACAAAGAAAACGACTGGTTCTTTGAATTTTACTATGCATGGGGTAAGCAGAAGGAAAGAAAGGAATACTATAGATATTCTGATACTATTATAACTGAATATTTTTATTCAGAAGTTAACAGTAATTATTTTACTTTTCATATTGGCAGAAGATTCTATTTAAAAGAAGGACCTTTTTTTATTATAAGCGCAGGCTTATCAGCAAATCATATTGGCTCCAGCAGGTTTGAAAATACCAACATAGTTACAGGTACTAAGCAAAGGTCTGATTCACCGGGTTACTGGGATAATTCAGCAACATTTAATGTTGGTTTGGGTTTTGTTGTTGACCTGCCGGGGAACTTAAAACTTTTTCCTGCTGTAAAAGCTTTCGGAGCTATTTATTTATTTGCGCCTTTATTTTATTATACTTCCGCAATGCTTCAATTACGTTATACTTTCAATAAATGAAAAAAGAAATTTTCTACATTCCAAATCTTATCAGCATGTCAAGGTTCATACTGCTTGGCATTACGCTGTATTACCTGGTAAATGATAATTTCCTTATGACAAGTATTTTTATTGTACTGATATGGTTCAGTGACCTGCTTGATGGCTACTGGGCACGAAGCAGGAATCAAATTACCGAATTCGGAAAAATAGTTGACCCTCTTGCCGATAAGGTGTCAGTAATTTCACTTGTAATATTGCTTCTGGTAAAAGGAATAATTCCGCTTTGGTATGTAATTATCACCGTTATGCGTGATGCGCTGATACTGGCCGGGGGCTTATATTTAAGCTCCAAAAAGAACATAGTGTTACAGTCCAATTGGACAGGAAAGGTGGCAGTGTTCAGTATAGGGGCGGCAATATTTTCCGCAATATTTGCAAAAGGAGCAAAATTTGGGCAATTTGGAACTTATTTTACCTATCATAGTGAAATTACGGAACTTTTATATACTGTTTTGCTATTTTCATCTGTAGTACTGGCTATGTTATCGTTATTGGCTTACTTTAAAAGATTCATAGAAACCAAATAATTTTTTAAATTTTATATGGAGAAGGGATATGGAAACAACCGAAAAGAAAACAAGGGTTAGAACACTTACAAAAAAAGATATCGAAATAAAGCTTGCCAAGAAGTTTGAAGGCAGGAAGATATCTGAAAAAGCAGCAGTTGATGCATTATTTGACAGCATCAGGGAACTGCTTATGACTGCAAGTCCTGACCTGAGAATTGAAATACGTGATTTTGGTGTATTCGAGGTTAAGATCACAAAACCAAAGCCAAAGGCAAGAAATCTTAAGACCGGTGAATTTGTATACGTTCCTGCAAGGAAAAAAATGCATTTTAAAGCAGGTAAGTTACTTAAAGAATTTCTTAAGAAACCTTTAGGATAAAAGTTTTAATTTTTAGTTTAATTCAATTCAAACTACAAGAGTTTTATTATTAAAATTCTTGTGGTTTGAACTTTTTTTATTTATTTTGATACTTCAGGCTCTGTATAAAGAGTCATTAAATTTTTATCATCTCTCAAATATTCTCAATCCGGCATGTCTAAAATCTTAGGTATCGATCATGGTTCAGTAAGGCTTGGAATTGCAGTCTCTGATGACTCTCATTCAATTGCATTCGGAAGAGAAGTTTTGCCGAACAACAGGTCAATTTTTGAGAAGATTAAAACCATTATTGCTGATGATGATATTTCTCTTATTATATTGGGTTATCCCCTGAATTTAAAAGGAGAAAAAACGGAGCAAACTCTAACTGTTGAAAAATTTCAGCAGCAGCTTAGGGCTTTTCTTAATAATAACGGATTTGAAGCAATCAGTATTGTAAGATGGGATGAAAGATTCACATCCAAAATGGCAGAGAGCTCAATGCTTGAATCAGGGATGAAAAAGAAGAACAGGGAAATAAAAGGTAACATTGATATTATTTCTGCATCACTGATGCTGCAGAGCTACCTGGACAGCATAAAAAAATAATTTACCGTTACATCAGCAATCAGATAAAGTTATTAACAATATTTATGACACTATACGAACTTAATGAGATAATTGAATCAGGTGAGAGCGGAACAGTTGAGTTTAAGCGCAAGTTCACCGAACCGGAAAAAATTGCAAAGGAAATGATAGCTTTTGCCAATACTCATGGCGGCAGGATACTCTTTGGTATTGATGATGATAAAAGTGTTGTTGGTGTTGAAAGTGAAAAAGGCGAAATTGAATATATCGATCTTGCCGCAAAGTTCTTTTG
>CAZOAP010000228.1:0-5762 GCA_964577645.1 uncultured Ignavibacteriales bacterium | reverse complement strand
ATCCCGCTTGGCTGATTATTTGCATTCCACTCAGCTTCATAAACTCCCGGCTTCAGGTTTTCATTTACAAGTGTTGAAATATTTCTTCCCAATGCATCATAAATTTCCAGGTTAACAACCCCTGATTTGGGAATTTGAAATCTTATTTTTGTAATTGGATTAAAAGGGTTCGGATAATTCTGGTTAAGTTTAAAGATAGTTGGTATATCAGTGTTGATTGGATTTATTCCAAACGGGTTACCTGTTGGGTTTCGTTTATAATATATCTCATAATTACCGTCACGATAGTCCTGCCAAACAGAATGTACCAATGTACCGGATATTGCAGTAGAAGGTAATGTGGAATTAGCGGGATCATTCGTTAGACGTGTATCTGCTCCCCAGTTAATTCCTCCATCAGATGAGTGTTTATGATAAATCTCAGAATTGCCGTCACGTCTATCAATCCAAACAACATGAACAGCAATGCCTGATACCGTTATGTTTGGGAGGAGCGAAAGAGCAGGATCATTTGTTAACCGTGAATCAGCCTCCCAGCTTATGCCTTCATTTGTTGACCGAGTATAATATATCTCATTGTTACCATTACGAAAATCCTCCCATGTTAAATGAACTAAAGAACCAGAAATTGATGCTGATGGATGATTTGATATAGAGTTTGTTATTGGTATTTCCGGACTCCAGCTTACTCCACCGTCAGTTGAGCGTTTGTAATTAATCACATTGTTCCCTTTCCAAACAACATGAACATTTGAGCCTGCTACACATACTGCCGGTGAACTTGAGCCTGCCGGGTTATTTGTTAACCTGCTATCCGGGCTCCATGAAACTCCTCCATCTGTTGAATGAATGTAATAAATTTCACCATCGCTGCCGTTGCGTGTATCCTCCCACACGATACTAATATTAAGCCCGGATACTGATAATGACGGATATTGTGAAACAGCTGAATTGTTTGTCAGCTTCATTTCGTTACCCCAGCTTGTTCCACCATCTGTTGAGCGCATGTAATATATTTCAGAATTGCCTTCCCTGTTATCTTCCCATATGATATGAACAACCTGACCGGTTACAGATAAAACAGGGTTCCATGAATAACCCGGGGCATTCGTTAATCGTGATTCTGCTTCCCAGCTGATACCTCCATCCCTGGAGCGTTTGTAATAAATTTCATCAGTTGATATCCCATTACGGGCTTCTGACCAGACAATATGTACATAATCTCCGCTTGCAGCAATACTCCTGCTGTTATTTAAACATAATTTCGAATCAACAGAGTCAAAAGTAAGTCGAGTATCAACCTGCCATTGTGAAAATATTGTAATAGAAGAAGTAAGTAGAAAGATAACCGGTAAAAAAACGGAGTTTTTCATGATATCTCCTTTTTTTAAATTTGATGAATATAATAAAAAAAGGTCACTAATAAATGCCCTTAAATATTACAATAGAAATGTTCCATAAAAAAAGCCACTCAAAATTTGAGTGGCTTTTGACCCTTCAATAAACTCAGGGTAAGAATCTTTATAAGTATTATTTTGTGAATACCATTTTCTGAACTTCAACCATTTCAGGAGTTTTTATCCTGTAGAAATAAACACCTGAAGGCAGGTTAGAAGCGTTAAATGTTACTGAATGTTCGCCTTCTGACTGTGATTCATCTACCAAAACTACAACTTCACGGCCTAAGCGGTCATAAACTGTAATTCTAACGTTAGTTGAATTTTTTAATGTATAATTGATCTTTGTTTCAGGATTGAAGGGGTTAGGATAGTTCTTAGCACCGAAATATGATTCACCGTTATTAACTTCATTCTGTGCTGTTTCCTGTTTAAGCTCTTTGCTGTAACGCTCAGAGATCATTGCAACACCTGTTTCAACCGGACCTGCAACAAATTCTTTGCCTGTCTGGAAGGAGAACTGGATGCCAAGCGCTTCCTGCTCTAAAATTGAGAAATCTTCATCTTTTGTTTTTGATATAACTTTGAATTCTGATGGTGTTATATTGAAATGAACTTCCTTCCAGCCTGAAAAATTCATGCTGAGCGGTTTTGATTCAAGCCTTACATCAGTGTTCTCATCATACTTGCCGTCATTGTTCTTATCAAATAAGATCTGAACAGTGGCAGTCATATCGTTGTTAATACCCTGTATCATAACTGAAAGGATATTATCTTCTGCAACCTGGAGCTTTTCTTCTTTCCTGATAATGCCTGCAAATGAATTCGGTGTAATCTGCTTGTTTGATGAGGAAATTACGCCGTATCCGTTTTCGAGGTTATCCTCTTTGTGAGAATATTTCATAGCAAGATCGCCGCCTGAATACCAGCCGGGCATATTGTGATCTCCGAAGCTATCAATTACGTATAAGTTTGAATTCTGTGCAAGGACCGCTGAAGCTGAAAATAAAACTGCAAAAACAGTAAATACAATTCTGGTAATGAATTTGATCATTAAATTACCCCCATGGTAATAATAAAAGTTTTAAAAATGAAATATTTAGAAAGTATTTCGGGTAAACTACTTAACCAGTGTCATTCTCTTTACAGAGGAATACTCACCGACCTGCAGTTTATAGAGGTAAATTCCGGCAGGAAGCTCATTTGCGTCAAATGAAACTTCATAGTATCCGGCTGTTTGATAGCCGTCAACCAAAACCGCCACTGACTGTCCGACAAGGTTAAAAACTGTTAACTTAACGTTGCCATCTGTCTTGAGATTGTATGAAAGCTGCGTAGTTGGATTGAATGGATTGGGATAATTTTGATTGAGTTCGAACTTATCAGGATTACCCTTCAGATCCACAAGCTGTTCTTTATTATCGGCGCTCACTTTTAAAGTACCGAAGACAAAGAATAGGCTAAATATTATTACGTAGACTTTTGTCATTAAATCTCTTGTTTTTCCTCTAAAATACTTATGCAAAGTTAATAATTAATGTTTTTAATGTCAACATAATACATACTGGAAACCCGTGATATTTGAAACGGGGGAAAACCGCAATTTCGTGCAGTTTTCCCCATATATTAAAATTATTATTGAATCTTAACAGCTACTATGCGCTCAGTGCCGGTTTTATCGATAATTTTTAACAGAACAGAGTCGCCTGAATTTTTACCGCTTAAGGCACTATTAAGGTCATCTGCATTATTGATCTTTTTCTTGTTAGCCTCAATTATTACAGAACCCTCGCTTAAGCCCCTTAAAAATGACTCAGAATACTTTTCAACGGAGGTTACAACAACACCGCCTGAAATACTGTACTTATCTTTAAGCGAAGAGGGAGCATCCTGAACGCTGATTCCCAATCCTTTTACGGTTGTGGAATTAACGCCTTTATTGCTGCCTTCTTCCTGCTTATTGTTCATAGAAGTCTGTTTTTCTTCTTCAGCCTTTGGCTTTAATGTAACATCTTTCTCAATAGTCTTGCCATCCCTGAATACATTCAGCTTCGCTATATCACCGGGACGCTTGCTGTTGATAATAACCTGCAGCTCATTTGCAGCATTTACTTCCTTGCCGTCAACTGAAAGTATCACATCACCTGCCTGCAAGCCTGCTTCATCGCCGCCGCCGCCTTTTTGTACGCTTTGAACAAGAACACCTTTTGATTTATCAAGCCCAAGGCCTTTAGCCATAGTTTCATCTACTGTCTGTATCTGCACGCCTATATAACCGCGGACAACTTTACCTGATTTGATAAGCTCCTGTGTAACTGATTTAACTATATTAACGGGAATTGCAAAACCATATCCCTGGTAGAAACCTGTATTTGTTTTTATTGCTGAGTTGATACCTACAAGCTGGCCGTTAACATCAACAAGTGCGCCGCCGGAGTTACCCGGGTTTATAGCTGCATCTGTCTGGATGAAGTTCTCAATAGCATAACCGCCGCCATTGATACCAATATTACGGCCGAGCGCGCTTACTATACCTGCTGTCACAGTATAGTTTAAACCAAGCGGATTACCGATTGCAAGAACCCACTCACCTACCTGGATATTATCTGAATTGCCAAGTGACATTACAGGTAAATCATTTGCATCAATTTTTATTACTGCAAGATCTGTATTTTCATCAAGGCCTATAACTTTCGCGTCAAATTCCCTTTTATCTGTCAATACAACCTTGATACCATGCTCGCCTGCTCCTTTTACAACGTGGTTATTTGTAACTATGTAACCATCTTTGGAAATGATAACACCTGAGCCGCTGCCCATTTCAGGACCCTGGTCAGGCATCTGTCCATCTGGACCAAAGAAGAACTTGAACGGATCATTGGGATCCTGCTGCTGAGGATTTTCCTGTTTCTTTGGTGCAGTTTTTACTTCGATGTAAACAACTGTTGGTGTAACGGTTTTGCTTATTTCAACAAACGCGTCGTTTAAGCTTTTTACATTCGGGTTAACTGTTATAGGCGGGGTTGTGTTGAACTCGATCTGTGAATCAGAGTGCACTACCTTTACACCGCTGAAATTAGCTATCAGTACAGCGCCGAAGATTATAGAAAGCAGCACAACAAATCCCGCTGCTATTATTGATTTTTTAGGCATATTATTTTTTCTCCTTGTTTCGTTTTTTAGAGTTTGATTCTCTTATAAATATAGTAAGAATGGATCTTATAAATTATCTCCTTACAGATTTTTATTTTCAGAACATTTCAAGTGAATTGAAAACCTTTTTGGAATTGGAAAATCCCGCATGTTCTATGTGATCTCTTAAATAATTTTCAAAGAATTTTTCGAGTACAGATTCCTGTGATTTGGATATATTAAGACGCATAAATGCATTAAAGTTCCCCTCTTCACCGCCTGACTCAAGCATCTCCATAGCTTTAACATCACCGGCACTAAGCCTGGTTTCATAAAAATATTGATTTTGGAAATTATTTTCAATATTAACACCGGGAAGATCATTCATATCCACCCTGAAACCAAGCAAATTAAGTAATCTGAATTCAAAGTTAAACAACACATTTACATAGTTTTTAGTTGCACCCTCAAGCATCTTCATGGATTCCGCCAGTAAATTGAAAATTTGCTCATTTTCCTGGTATTCTGCAGTAGTACGGTTAACAAGCTCAACCATTCTATAGGCTATCTGGAGCTTATCAAAATCATTGTAAATACTTGTAAACTGCTCCAAATGGTCTGCCCCTGAAACCAAATGCAGAGTTCGCGTTTCCTTATAATAGAACATGATATTCAGAAGCGCCATTGACTGTAGTGCACCGCCCCACTTGGTTTTTGTGCTGCGCACCCCTTTAGCTATACCGTTTAACTTGCCGTGTGAGCGCGTATAGAATGTAATGATCTTACTGGTTTCCCTGTAATTATTGCATTTAAGTATTATGGCTTCTGTTTTAACTATCGGCATTTATTGATATAGCTCTGTTTTAATTTTCATCTTCTTCATCTGCTCTTAAAGTCTGTACATAAGACTGGAACAGGTGTTTTAACGCGCCGAAATTATACGGCGGGTAATGAATTTTATACTCTGTTATAATTGCAGTCACAAGCTCTGCGGGAATAAGATCGAACGCCGGGTTAATTACATTAATCTTTTGTGATGTTACTTTCTCGCCGTTCACTCTGGTTATCTCTTCGCTGCCACGCTCTTCTATTTCAATTTTATCGCCGGCCGTGATCTCAAAATCAATTGTGCTACCCGGTGCTGCAACATAGAACGGTATTTTATGATAGGCACAGTTAACAGCAAGCGAGTAGCTGCCTACTTTATTAACAACATCGCCGTTGGAAGCAATT
>CAZOAP010000227.1:0-5771 GCA_964577645.1 uncultured Ignavibacteriales bacterium | reverse complement strand
ACAGGTATTTAGGGATACCATTGGTTCTATTCCTGGCTTTATTCACCCGTCGAAAAAGACGCTTACCAATAGAAGATATCCAGAATATTATATTCATTAAACTTGCCGCAATTGGTGATGGAATTTTGCTTATTCCCACTCTTCGCAAGCTTAAGAGCTCTTTTCCAAATGCCAAAATTACATTCATGTGTTCTGATATTAATCTATCAGTAATACAGAAAATTCCATATGTTGATAATATTATAAACTGCAGGGTTTATGATTTTTTAAAGAATCCCGTCAATTTTTACAGGTTTGTAAAAACCCTCAGAAAAACCAAGTATGAAGTGGTTATAGACGCCGGGCAGTGGGAAAGAATTAACTCATTAATAACAATTTTCACAAAACGTGATTATTCCATCGGTTTCAGAACAAAAGGTCAGTGGAAACATGTTGTAAATGATGCAGTAGTTGCTCACAGCAGGACAAAACATGAAGTTGAGAACTTTATGGATCTGCTTATGCCGCTTGGTATTGTTCCGGTAAGCGGTGAATATGATTTTGATGACCTGCAGCTTGAGTTTTTCCTTAAACCTGAGCACCGTGAATTCCGTGATAAATTCTGGAAAGAAAATAACCTGGAAGATAAGACGGTTATTTGCTTTCACCCGGGCTGCGGCGAGAACGGAAAGCCAAGGGAATGGGAACTGGAAAATTACATTAATGTTGCTAAAAGATTACATGATGCCGATAAAGATATTGTTATACTTATCACCGGCACTGATTTTGAGAGATATTTATGTGACCCGCTGCATGAAGCAACTTCGGAGTTTTCATTAAATACTGCGGGGAAATTTACACTTGAGCAATCAGCTGCTCTTGTTGAACGGGCAAAATTGATGCTTTGCAGTAATACAGGAATTTTACACGTAAGTACATGCGTTGGAACAAGAACTATAGGTTTACATGGACCCACAAACCCGGTAAAATGGGGTGCTTATAATAAAAATGCAATTACTATACAAAGCAGTAAATTCTGTTCACCATGTCTTTACCTTGGACATGATTACGGCTGCAACAAGCCAACATGCATGAAAGAAATCACATCAGATGAAGTTTATCTTGAAATAAGAAAAGCTTTAAGACCTGAACTATTTTTGAACATATTACAATTACAGGAGAAATAAATAAAAAATGAAAATAGGAATGTTAACAGGCGGGGGAGATTGCCCCGGATTAAATGCAGTAATAAGAGCTATTGTTAGGAAATCACTCGAATACGGATGGGAATGCGTAGGGATTGAAAACGGATGGAAAGGCTTGATGGATATTTTCACACGTCCGCTTGATCTTAACGCAGTTTCAGGAATACTGCAGAAAGGCGGAACCATACTCGGTACTTCTAGGACCAATCCGTACAAGATTGATGGCGGTGAGAAAACAGTCATTGAAAATGCAAAAAAACTGGGTCTTGATGCACTCATTGCTATAGGCGGAGAAGATACACTTGGCGTAGCAAATAAACTTTCCAAAACAGGATTTAAGGTAGTTGGTGTACCTAAAACAATTGATAATGACCTCAATGGAACTGATTATACATTCGGGTTTGATACAGCTGTTAATATTGCAATGGATGCAATTGACAGGATACATACTACTGCTGAATCACATCACCGTGCCATGATAATTGAAGTTATGGGCAGACATGCAGGATGGATAGCAATGCATTCCGGCATTGCAGGCGGCGCAGATCTTATTCTGATACCTGAGAAGGAAATTAAGATCGATGAAGTAATTAAGGTAATGGATGACAGGAATAAACGCGGCAGGTCATTTTCTATTATCGTTGTTGCTGAAGGTGCAAAGATAAGTGAATCAGACCAGAAAGAATCCAAAATGGTACTTCAGGATGAAAAGCTTGATGCATTTGGTCATGTAAGGCTTGGCGGTATTGGTAATACACTGGCTGAGATAATAGAACAGAAAACAGGAGTTGAAACACGTGCAACTGTACTGGGTCATATACAGCGGGGAGGTTCGCCCACAGCTTATGACAGGGTACTAGGCTCAAGGTTCGGCGTGCATGCTGTTGAAATGGTAAAAGAAGGAAAATTCGGCAGAATGGCTGCATTAAGAGGTACTGAGATAATTGATATTCCCATAGAAGAAGCAGTTGAAAGCCTGAAAACTGTAGGCGATGAATTTTATGATGTAGCCAGAACATTCTTCAGATAATATATATTTTAAGTTTGCATATTTTCTTTGAATTATTGCTAAATTTTGCGTATATTTGTGGTTTGTAAACACAAGAATACTATTTTTAAGAAAGGTTTTTAGATGTCATCGTTAAAAGCGCGTAAAAAGATCACACATAAAGAAATAAAGAAGGATAAGCTTGTTACAGGTTATTTTGAAGCCAGGAACTGGTTCAGCAATGACGAGAACAAGAAAAAAGTATATATTGGCGTTGGTGCTCTGGTTGTTCTGATTGTTGTTGGGTTTTTATACTTTAACAATAAAAAGGCAAAGAATGAAGAAGCCGAGGTAAAGCTTTCTGCCGTGATATCATTGTATGAACAGGCAAAATATCCGGAAGCTATAAATGGTGACCAGGCAGCCGGCATCATGGGTTTAAACCAGATAGTAAATGAATACGGCAGCACAAAAAGCGGTGAAACCGCAAAGCTGTATCTAGGTAACTGTTACTACAACATGAAGGATTACGATAATGCCCTGAAACAGTTTGATAGTTACGGCGGCGATAATGATATTGTAAAGGCTTCATGTATTTCAGGTATGGGAGCAGTCTACGAAGCTAAAGGCGATCTTAAAAAAGCCGGTGAGTATTTTGAAAAAGCTGCAAATGTTAATAAAGGTGTAGTTATCAACCAGGAAAATCTTTTTTATGCTATCAGGACCTACACCAATGCAGGCGATAAAGAAAGCGCTAAAAGAGTTTACGCTTTATTAAAAGATCAGTATCCGAAATCAAAATATATTAATGAATCAAAAAGATTCGAATCCGAATTCAAGAATTAATCTTAACTAAAATTTTTATTACAGCACAAAGTTTCTTACATAAGAGGCTTTGTGTTTTTTTTAACCGATAGTTATAACATTGAACTGGATAGATATTCTAATTGTATTTCTAGTTACACTGCCCACCTGGTTCGGGTTCCGTAAAGGTTTCCTCAGGAAATTACTTGGTATTGCGGGTATTATTGCCGGATTCATACTTGCCATCAAGTTTTATGATACCTTGACACCTATTCTTTCTAAAGTCATAAAAGAAAATCCAATATTTGTTAATGTCTTAAGCTTTTTATTGATTATCGGTATATTATACGGAGCATCAATCTGGCTTGCGAGGTTTATTGCTAACATGAACTCCGGTACAAGCCTTATCGATAAGATACTGGGTACTGTTGTTGGGTTTATACAGGGACTAATTGTTGCAAGTGTACTTTTATATAATCTTTCATTTGCCAATTTACCTTCAAAGGAAACAAGGGATAATTCATTATTATACGGAACGATAGTAAAAATAGCGCCGGCTATGTTTGATAAGATAATAGAATATTTCCCCGGCTTGCAGAACCTGTATCATGAATATAAAAACCCGGTAACAAAACCAAATGAGCAGCAGCAGGTGAAGCCCGTTGAAGATAATAAACAGAACAATAATCAGAACAACAATAAGCTAAAAAAGTAAAATGAGTACTATCTTAATAATTGAAGATGATAAGGCTATTGTTGATGTCCTTAAAATGATACTGGAGCATGACGGCTTTAAGATTGAAAAGGCTTTTAACGGACCCACCGGAATTGAAAAATTCAAAGAAACAGATCCTGATATAGTTCTTCTAGATATACGTATGCCCAAAATGGATGGCATTGAAGTACTGCAGGAAATCATTAAGATAAACAGTAAAGCTATAGTAATAATGATATCCGGGCACGGTAACATAGAAACGGCCGTGCAGACAACAAAGCTTGGTGCATATGATTTCATATCAAAGCCTTTTGATGTTGAAAGGCTGAAATTAACCATTCAGAATGGGCTGAACTATAAAAAGCTTCTTGCTGAAAATGAGCTGATGAAGCAAAAGTTCGATTCAGATGCTGAGTTCCTTGGTGATTCCGATGAAATGAAAAAGCTCAAAGACCAGGTTTCAAAGATATCATCCACTTCAAGCAGGGTGCTCATTACCGGCGAGAACGGAACAGGTAAAGAGCTTGCTGCAAAACAGATTCATAAATTAAGTGACAGGGCAGATAAGCCATTTGTACATGTTAACTGTGCTATTATTCCAAAAGACCTTCTTGAAGTTGAGCTGTTTGGCTGTGTTGAAGGTTATCTTTCATTTTCTCCCGGTAAACGTGTTGGAAGGTTTGAAATGGCAAACGGAGGAACACTTTTTCTTGATGAAATAGCTGATCTTAGCCCTGAATCTCAGGGGAAGCTGCTGAATGTACTTGGTGAAAATAAAATTGAACCCCTTGGCAGCAGCACATATATTCCGATCGATGTGCGGGTTATAGCATCTACCAATCGTAATTTAAATGAGCTTATCCGTGAAGGTAAATTCCGAGAAGATCTTTTCCACAGGCTGAATGTTTTGACTCTGGTTTTACCGCCGCTAAGAAGCAGGAAAGAAGATATACCTGAACTAGTTTGTCATTTTACAAAAGAAATATCTCTTAAAAATGATATGCCGGTTAAAACATTCACACCCAAAGCGCTTGAATATTTAAGCTCACTAAAATGGCCTGGTAATGTACGTGAATTAAAAAATACCGTTGAAAGGCTCATAATTCTTTCTGATTCAGAAGTAATTGACCGGAAAAATATAGAATCAGAAAATCAGTCATATTCCTCTGAAATGGATAAGCTGATAAATTCAGAATCCACGCTCAGGGATTTCCAGGATATTTCAGAGAAAATTTTCATTGAAAAGAAATTAAACGAAAATAACTGGAACATCTCTAAAACCGCAGAAGCCCTAGATATTCAGAGAAGCCATTTATATACAAAAATCAAGCAATTTAACATAGAAAACCCCGAAAAGGACGATAAAAATCACTAACCTTTATGACTAATATATGCAATTTCCTGAGAGTTGCTTATATAAACATATTTCCCTATAATCACACCAATTAATAACGAAAATTTAACCAAATTTAAAAAATTCAAATGAAAATTAAGAATTACTTAATTGCTTTAATTGCTGTATTCTCATTTATCACTGTTTTGCAGAAAGATTCATTTGCTCAGCTTGGTAACAGCAACATGACACTCTTAGCCAATAAAAATGATCATCCATCAGCAACATTGTATTCCGCACTTTGGGGATATGTTGCACCAAACGGCAGGGAGTATGCTATACTTGGCTGTGCTACAGGGACAGCATTTATTGATGTAACAGATTCAGCAAACATTGTTGAAAGGGATTTTCAGCCGGGACTTTCAAGCTCATGGAGAGAAATGAAGGTATATTCACACTATGCATACATAGTTTCTGAAGCTACCAACAGCGGTCTTCAGATAGTTGACCTTCAGTATTTACCTGATTCAGTTCACCTGGTAAGAACATTCACATATTCAGGCTATAATCATACCCATTCAATACAGCAGGATGGCCCGTACCTCTATTTAAACGGCGGTAATGTAACAACGGGTATGCCTGATATCGGCGGAACAAAAATTCTTGATCTGACCTCAAACCCTGAGCTGCCTGTAGTAAGAGGCGGATGGGGAACATATTATGTACATGATTGCAGGGTAAGAAATG
>CAZOAP010000226.1:0-5772 GCA_964577645.1 uncultured Ignavibacteriales bacterium | reverse complement strand
CGGTAGAGTGATACCCAGTTGGGTCCGGAGCCAACAAAGCCGTAATCTGCATCAGCCATTTCGCCGGGTCCGTTAACAATACAGCCCATTATTGCAATCTTTACGCCTTTCAGGTGGTCGGTGCGTTTTTTGATCATAGCAGTTGTTACCTGCAGGTCAAACTGCGTTCTGCCGCAGCTTGGACAGCTTATATATTCAGTCTTGGATATCCTTGTTCTTGTTGCCTGTAGAATGCCGAAACTCACGCGGTTTATTACATCGATATCATTATCAGCCTTGATCCATATACCGTCGCCTATTCCGTCTATCAGCAATGCGCCAAGATCGGTTGCAGCACTTATTGTAAGATCTTCGTCATCAATACTTTTATAGCTGCGTGAAATAATTACAGGTGCTTCGATACCTTTTTCAAAAAGCTCAATTACAGCCCTGCGCTCTTCAGCCATTCCGTGGGAATTTTCTGTATTCAGCACAAGAACGCAGAATTTATCAGCTCGTACTGCTTCAAGTAGCTCTTCTGTTATATCATTAATAGATATAGAAAGAAAATTTATTCTGTATGATCTGCGCTCAGCGGATAAATATTCTGCTGGTGTAAATAAAGGGAAAGAATCAGATTTATTTTCAAGTGTTTTCCAGTAACTATAATCAAAAATTTTCTTTAAAGTGCCGGGCAGTGCATAAGTCAGATCTTTACCGCCTAAATATATAAAATCCGGAGCAAGGTCGCCGATATTCCATTTATCAAGCTCATGGGAATAGCTATATGAAATTTTCTCAAGTGAGGCGGGTTCAGAAAATTCTTTGGCATCAAGGCTTAGTATCACTACGGGTACGTGGTGATTGCCTATTTTATCTGTTTCATATGTTTTTCTGCGCTGATATGAAAACGGGTCATATGGAATTTCGTTATCAAGCTCAGGGATAGGTTCATGGTTTTGCCTGCCTGTATATCTTGCAGCAATCCTTTTGCAAACGGGTATTTCAAACTCAGGGTCCTCGGTAAGTGATACTCTAATAGTATCACCAAGCCCGTCTTCAAGCAAAGTGCCAATACCAACGGATGATTTTATCCTACCGTCCTCGCCGTCACCGGCTTCTGTCACTCCCAAATGCAGCGGGTAGTTCATATCCTCTTCCATCATCCTGTTCACAAGCAGGCGGTAAGCTTCAACCATTACCTGTGTGTTTGAAGATTTCATTGAAAGGATAATTTCATGGTAATTAAGGTCACGGCAAATACGCACAAACTCCAGGGCTGATTCAACCATTCCAATAGGTGTATCGCCGTAGCGGTTCATGATCCTGTCACTAAGCGAGCCGTGGTTGGTACCAATGCGCATTGCTGTGCCGTATTCTTTGCATACCTTAACCAGGGGCGAAAACTGCTCATAAATCCGCTCAAGCTCTTCGTTGTACATCTCATCGGTAAAACTGAAAACTTTGAACTTCTTTTTATCGGCATAGTTGCCGGGGTTTACTCTGACCTTTTCAACTATTCTTGCTGCAAGCTCGGCTGCATCTGGTTTAAAATGTATATCTGCAACTAATGGAGTATCATAACCGCGCTTGCGCAGTTCATTCTTAATATTTTCAAGATTCTTTGCTTCTTTTACGGCTGGTGCGGTAATCCTGACAAGCTCACTGCCTGCTTCTATCATTCGTATTGACTGCTCGACAGTACCTTTGGTATCCATTGTATCGGTTGTGGTCATAGACTGTACCCGGATGGGATTGCTTCCCCCGATGCCAACATTGCCAACCATTACAACACGTGTTTTAAAGCGTGAGTATTTTGTTAAAGAGTTGCAGTATTTTTTAGACGTGGTTATAGTTTCCATTACCAAATAGTTTTAACAAATTTCGAATCACTTATTATTTTATCATTCGTGATCAGTTCAAGTTTCAAAAATCTTGCAGTTGCCGATATTAATCTATCATGTAGTTCAGGGATATCTGTGATTTCAAACGCATTGAAAACTATTTCAGGACCCAGTGGAATTATCTGAACGTTTTCAAACTTTCTGATGATTTTATTAATTTCCGGAAGAGATGTTTCTATTCTATTCCTTTCGGTAAGGTATCCTATCTCAGCAAGAACAATTGCCGGGATATATAATCTTACATTACCTTTTTCTATGTTATTAAAAATATTCTTAACAGAAACAGGCTGCTTTCTCTTTTCCATCCATAATACAACAGCCATTGTATCAGAAACATAACTATTTTTCACGAGGGTATAACTTTTTGTAATCCTTAAATTCCTGTTCCAGGTGCAATATGTTAATATCTGAAAGTGCTTTCAAATCTTTTTTGATCTTCTTTGTGGCAGAATTCCTGTTCATTTTTTTCTTTGTGCTTTTTAACCGTTTGGCATAAGAAAGTACTGCTTCAAGGTTTTTTTTTGATAAGCTGCTTGCAGTTTTCATGATCTCAGATTGTATGTTATTATTATCTTTCATCAATGACCAATTAATGTATCTTCTTGCTTGCTTCAAACAAAATGCGTTTTTCCTCTTCGGTCAGGTTCTGGTAGCCATCTTTGCCTATTTTATCCAGAATCTCATCAACTTTTTCCTGTGTGATATCTGAATCACTGTAATTATTGCCTTTTGAGTAATAGTCAGCATCACTGATGCTTTCACCGCTCGATGTGGTTGTATTATATTTATCGTAATAGCTGTTGCGGTAAATATTTGTGGGACGCTTTGTATTTATTTTCGGTTTCTTATCGAACCGGAAGAGATCATTTACATTATTCCTTGTTATGAGCAGGTATAAAAATCCGACAAAACCGCCGCCAAGATGGGCAAAATGTGCAACCCCTGAATTACTGGTTACTGAAAAAAGCTCAATAGCCATATATATAATCACAAAATACTTTGCTTTTATGGGGAAGAGGAAATAAATGTAAATTTCCCTGTTGGGGAAGAGCATTCCGAATGCAACAAGTATACCGTATACAGAGCCTGATGCACCGATAGTAGGCAGATTGATCGCAACAAATAACGGGGTCAGAATTATAGTTGCAAGCCCCGCGCCAACGCCGCACATTAAATAGTATGTTAAGAACTTCTTAGAGCCCCAGATATTTTCTAGCTCCATGCCGAACATCCATAAAGCGAACATATTAAGAAACAGATGCCAGAACCCTGCATGCATGAAAAGATATGTGAACAGCTGCCACGGGTAGAACGGGAATACATCGCTTCCGATAGGGTTGAGTGCAAAATATTTCATGAAGAAGATCGATAGCGGTACACCGCCTACATTGAAGCCTGCAAAGATAAAATGCTGGAAAATAAATATTGCAACGTTTGAAATAAGAAGATATTTAATAACAGGCGGAAATAAAGCAAACCCTCCAAACATGGATGGCCTGTTGAATTTCAGGTTATAGTTCCTGTACCTGTCTTTTTGTGTATTAAATATTCCCATTTAAAATTATTGTTCTAAAAACTTAACTTCTTCCTGCGCCTTATCAAGATCTTCAGGAAAATCAATTTCCATACATTTATATTCTGAAACATCAACAGCATACATAGCGTTCCCCTTATCATACAGCTCCTGGAACGATGCTTCGTAGAACTCATTTACATTATTTTCTGTAACTATCTTCCTCTGCAGTACATCACCCAGCTTAACAAAAAAATCATGGCTGAAGCGTTCAATTCCGATCGACTCCCCATAACTTACATTAATATCCAAATGTTTGCCAATATGCTCAATTTTGTTAGTACTATCAATTATAACTTTAATCTCCTCTTCACTTAAATTATGTCCCCTTTTTACGGCAAGGCAGTTGGTTTCAGGGAATAAAAAAAGCTTTGAAATTATGCGATAATCGAACAAAATATCGCTATCTAAGAGGATAGAATCACCGGTAATATAGTTTTTGGTCATCCACAATGAATAACTGTTGTTATTATTTTCGTAATCACTGTTTGTAAGGTATGTAATATCAAGCCCGGGGAATTTTTCAGAAATATGCTCTTTTATCATATTTTCCCTGTAGCCTGTAACCATTACAAAACTTTTAACATCATTTTTAAGGATGTTGTTTATGGTCATTTCAAGCAGTGTTTTACCGCCAATTTTTAATAGACATTTTGGTGTGGAATCAGTCAGCGGCCTGAGGCGTTTTGCCATGCCTGCAGCTAATATTATTGCCTGCAAATTTTTCTCCTTATAATAAGAAACAAAAATACTTAAAATGGATATCATAAGCAGTGGAGAAAAAGAATACGTATTACAAGATTTAAAAAGTTTCTATATTTGGGGCTATATGCATTTGCATTTATTTGAATTTGAGGATTTTGAATGGTTCCCCGATGTTATACGAAAGGGGCAGACAGACTATCTTCATTTTATGATAAATAAATTCAATATTTATAAACCGGCTGCCGGTGTTATGAAGGAGCTGGTTGATAATTCAGGATATAATGAGATACTGGACCTGTGTTCAGGCGGCGGAGGCGGTATGGATAATTTTCAAAGGGAGCTTGAAAATGTTACAGGGAAAGAAATAAAAATTACATTAAGTGATAAATACCCTAACCGGGATGCATTTGAGAAGATAAAAAATGATTCAGGCGGCAAGGTTGATTATTTAAGCTTACCCGTTGATGCACTGAATGTGCCGGTAGATAAAAAATGCATACGGACAATTTTTTCCGCATTCCATCATTTTAAGCCTGCTGATGCAAAGAAAATTATTGAGCAGGCTGTAAACAGCAAAGTTCCGATAGCGGTTTTTGAAGGAGCAGCAAAGGATCTGAAGAACTTTTTGGGAATATTGATTTTCACTCCCGTAATTTTCTTTTTCATAACACCGTTCATTAAGCCATTCAGATGGAGCAGGTTATTTTTTACATATATAATTCCGCTTATCCCGTTTACGACTGTATGGGATGGAATTGTTTCAATATTAAGGATGTATACACCTGAAGAGATGCTGCAAATGGGCAGATCAGTTAATAATGATTCTTACCTTTGGAAATCAGGAACGGTAAAGAACAGTATCGGTACATCAATTGTATATTTAACAGGATATAAAGCAAACTAAATACAGTATTATATGGATCTGATAAAAGTATTAACACTTGTTGTGCAGTTAGGGATGCCTCCAACATTCCCGGAAGGTGAAGCAATGCTGCAGCAGCCGCTTGCTGATAAGATCGAGGTTGTATGCAAGGATGAAGGCTCAACCTACACTAATAAAATGCATACGCTTGAAAAAAGTCCGAAGCTTGAAAAAACTTCGCCATCACTTTTCACAAAGGATAATACCAAAAACCTGTACATATTCTTAACGCAGATAGACTCCACCCACCTGTTTGTTGAAGACTGCGACTACAGCATGCTTAAATTCATGCGGTATAAAACGTCACAGCAGAACCTGAAATACAGGATAGCAGACTCCAGTGACAGCTTTGTGAACATAGAAAAGCTGAGGCAGGTACAGTGGCAGCAGCCTGTACCAATGAAGATGTTTGAGAACGGAACAGTGTTTGAAACCACGTTCAGCAGTTACACTGAATACTGGGAGTGCGGCAATAAGCTTGATTACTCACCCAAGTACCCGTACTTCAAGCCAAAAGATACACCGCTAAGGAAGAATTATAATGATGAGCAGATGGAAGACCTATATTATATATTAACGCATCCCACAATGGTGCTTTCAGTTATTCCATTGGATGATATGAGCTATGAGCTTCCTTATAATCTTGAAGGCACATCATATGAAACCAAAATGGCAACAAAAAATGACGG
>CAZOAP010000225.1:0-5784 GCA_964577645.1 uncultured Ignavibacteriales bacterium | reverse complement strand
AAACAAGTTCAGCATGACATAATAATAAGATGCTGAAAAGAGAACCTAAAGGCGTAGCAGCATGACAGAAGAATAAGATGCTGAAAAGAAGACCTAAAGGCGTAGCATCATGACAATAATAATAAAAATAAATCGTTAAACCTCCATTCTGTCACCCTCCTACGCCTGCCGAAGGCATGGAACTTGTTCGTGGCGTTAATCTTCTATCTTGTCACCCTGAACTTGTTTCAGGGTCTAAAAGTATGATCAAAAGCCAGATGCTGAAACAAGTTTAGCATGACAGGGTTAGAGATATTGAAACTAATAACTAAAAGAATAACAGTATTGCATATAAATAAGATTTTTAAGGAAATTCAATACCTTCAGCCTATTTAACCGGCAATGTGACTTTTATTAAGCAACTTAAATGGCTATTTTTGCATTTATAAATTAACAAATGAATAATTTGCATAAGCTGAAACCTGAAAATCCCGTAAAAGAATTTGATGAATTTGTCACTATAATGAAGCGTCTCAGGAATGAATGTCCCTGGGATAAAGAACAGACACATGATTCCATACGCCACCTTTTACTCGAGGAAACCTACGAAACACTTGAAGCAATTGATGAGAGAAATTACGACGAGCTTAAAAAGGAGCTTGGTGATCTTCTTCTTCATGTAGCATTTAATGCTATTATTGCTGAAGGTGACGGTCATTTTGACTTTAAGGATGTTATCAATTCTATTAATCAGAAAATGATATCACGCCACCCGCATGTGTTTGGTGATACAGAAGTAAGCGGCACAAAGGAAGTATTAAAGAACTGGGAACACATTAAGCTAAGCGAAAAAGGACGCAAGACAGTTCTTGAAGGTGTGCCTAAAAATCTGCCATCACTCACCCGTGCTTACAGGATACAGGAAAAATCAGCAAAGGTTGGCTTTGACTGGGATAACAGTGTTGATGCATTCAAAAAGATTGATGAAGAGCTGCAGGAATTTAAACAGCAGGCTGAAATGAACAAGGATGCTGAAGGAAGGCTGAGCGATGATAACAGGGTTAAGCTTGAAAAAGAGCTTGGCGATATTTTATTTGCGATCGTTAATTATGCAAGGTTCTTTGAGATAAATCCGGAGAACGCCTTAAGGCTTACCATAGAAAAATTCATAAAGCGCTTTAACTATATTGAAACAGAGCTCCAAACACGAGGGAAGAAAGTCACAGAAAGCGACCTTGCTGAAATGGATGCAATATGGAACGAAGCAAAAAAGACTATTAAATAATTTCAATTAAAATTGATAATGACTGATAAAAATACATCATACTTAAAAGCAGCTTTAATATTTGCTGTACTTTTCATTTATCAATTTACCTATTCACAGAAGATACCGCAGTCAAAAATTGATGAGCTCTCTGCAAAGCTTGATTCAATTTGCCTGCCGCTTAAAAATGCGGGAATTAAGGTATCATGTAAGGTACTGCATGCTGATTTTAACAAGGTGATGTATGAGCTTGATCCTGGAATGTCGATGATACCTGCATCAATTACTAAGATCGTCACAGGTGCAACTGCATATGCAAAGCTTGGTGCAAATTATTCCATACCAACAATAGTATACACAGATGATAATGATATTAAAGATGGTGTTATAAATGGCAATCTTTACATCAAGGGTTTTGGTGACCCTGACCTGAATTCAGGTGATATACAAACACTTGCTGCTGAAATAACAAAAAAAGGCATTAAAGAAATTACAGGCAATATTGTAGCAGATGAGTCATACTTTGATGATAATTATTACGGGCTCTCAGGTGTTTATAAAGGGGATACAGGTCCTTCATACTGGCCGTATGTATCAGCACTGTGCCTTGATAAAAGCTCAGGTTCAGTGAGTGCAGGCAATTCATTATCTTCAGCATTAAGCGGACTCGGTGTAAGTGTTCAGGGTACGGTAATTAGCGGTATTACTCCAACCGGCGCAAAGGAAGTTGCACAGATAAGCCATGCAATCTACGATGTGCTTGCGTATATGCTTAAGGAAAGTGATAACCATTCCGCTATAACAATGTTCAAGCTGCTGGGTGCTAAATTTAAATCAACCCCGGGCGGACTTGCAGAGGGTCAGGAAGTTGTGAATTCATTCCTAGGAGAGCTTGGCATTGACCGGTATTCATTTGAAATACTCGAAGGCTCAGGGTTAACACGATATAACAAAGTGAATGCAGAAATGTATATAAAGATACTGAAATACATGTATGATGACCGCTTTACATTTGATTATTTCATGAACTCGCTTTCAATTGCCGGCAAGGATGGCACCTTAAGGAAAAGAATGATAGGCACAGAAGCAGAAGGCAATGTATATGCAAAGACAGGGACAATAAATTCAGTAAGCGCACTGAGCGGCTATGTTATTGATAAGGACAGTGAGATACTTATTTTTTATATTGTAATGAACGGCTTTGGCGGCAATGCAACAGAAATGCGCATGGCACAGGATGATGTTGCAATAACACTTGCTGGCTTTTCAAGAAATTAATATTTATTAATCCCTTTTAAACAAAGGAATCACATTTGGCAAAATTTCAGTTAGAATCAGAATATAAACCCTCAGGTGACCAGCCCAAAGCTATAAAAGAGCTTACAGAAGGCATTCTAAGGGGTGATAAATACCAGACACTGCTTGGTGTAACCGGCTCAGGGAAAACTTATACAATTTCCAATGTAATTAAGAATGTTGGCAAGCCAACGCTTATTATGTCACATAACAAAACCCTTGCCGCACAGTTATACGGCGAGTTCAAGAAGTTCTTCCCTAAAAATAAGGTTGAGTTCTTCATCAGCTATTATGATTATTACCAGCCGGAATCATATATCCCCTCTTCAGATACGTACATTGCAAAAGATCTCGCTATCAATGATGAAATTGACAGGCTTCGCCTGCGCGCCACCACTGCCCTGCTTGAAGGCAGAAGCGATGTAATAATTGTTGCCTCAGTTTCTTGTATATACGGAATCGGCGCGCCGCAGGAATATGCTGACCAGGTACTTGTACTGAACCGAGGTGAGAAAATTGCACGTAAAGAGCTGTTGAATAAGCTTATAAATATTCATTACGTAAGGAATGATTTCGAGTTCAAGCGCGGTGTTTTCCGTGTGCGCGGTGATGTTATTGATATTATCCCCGCTTATGAAGATGATACAGCAATTCGCATAGAGCTGTTTGATGATGAGATAGAAGGTATAATGTATTTTGATAAGAAATCAGGGGAAATACTGGGGCTTGATGAAAAAGTGGCAATTTACCCTGCCAAGTATTTTGTGACCTCGCCTGAAAGGCAGGAAAAAGCTATACTGGATATCCGCAAAGAGCTTAATGCGCGTGTTATAGAGCTGCAGGAACAGGGAAAGCTTATTGAAGCACAACGGCTTGAGCAGAGAACAAATTTTGATCTTGAAATGATACAGGAAGTAGGCTATTGCACGGGTGTTGAAAATTATTCAAGGTATATGGATCAGCGTGAACCCGGCTCGAGGCCTTCATGCCTGTTTGATTACTTCCCCAAAGATTACCTGCTGATTGTTGATGAATCACATGTATCGGTTCCCCAGGTGAACGGTATGTATAACGGTGACAGGATGCGGAAGCAGACACTCATAGATTATGGTTTCCGGCTGCCATCTGCACTTGATAACAGGCCGATGAAATTTTCAGAATGGGAATCCATGCAGAACCAGGTCATTTATGTAAGCGCAACACCGGCTGATTATGAGCTTGAAAAAAGCGGCGGTGTTTATGTTGAGCAGGTGATCAGACCCACCGGTCTGCTTGACCCTGCTATTGAAGTTAGACCCACTAAGACACAAATTGATGACCTGATACATGAAATAAGGGAACGCTCAAAGAAAAATGAAAGAACACTTGTTACAACCCTGACAAAGCGTATGAGTGAAGACCTTACAGATTACCTGATAGGTATAGGTATAAAAGTACGTTATATGCATTCAGAAATAGATGCTTTAGACAGGGTTGATATTCTGCGTGACTTAAGGCTTGGTAATTTTGATGTACTTGTTGGGGTGAACCTGCTGCGAGAAGGGCTTGACCTGCCTGAAGTATCACTTGTAGCAATTATTGATGCCGATAAAGAAGGATTTTTGCGCAGTGAAAAATCATTGATGCAGACAGCCGGCAGAACAGCAAGAAATGTTAACGGGCTGGTTATCTTATATGCTGATAAAATAACAAACTCAATGGATAAAGTGATAAAGGAAACTGCAAGAAGAAGGAAGATACAGGAAGAGTATAATATTAAGCATAACATTAAACCCGAAACAGTGCTTAAAACGCTTGAAGAGATAATGAGCTCAACTGTAATTGCAGATTCAAAAGGCAGGCAGGACCAGCGCAATAACAAGAAGAAGAAAGACCAGCATAAAACAAGCCTTTCCATACTTACAGATCCTGCGCTTGAAAGGAACAATCCCGCAGAACGCAGGGACCTGATAAACCAATTGCGCAAGCAGATGATTGAAGCGGCTAAAGATCTTGAGTTTGAGCGTGCTGCGGAATTAAGGGATGAAATTCAGCGCCTGGACAGTTGATAATCCGAAATGATAATAAAACTATATTATTTTTAGCAATTATTGCTGTTTTATTACGTTTAGCCCTCTCATTTTTCATAGTCGATTTCAATAATCCTGAGATGTGGGAATTCGGGATGATAGCCAGATCTTTATTGAACGGAGAAGGTTATGTGTACCTTGCAATAACAAAAAATGTCACCTCAGCTTTTATGCCCCCGGGATTACCTGTTATATATTATGCTTTTTTTAAACTACTGGGAGATAATTCTTTAACATACCATGTTATACTTATTTTCGATGCAATTTTGAGCGGAATAAGCGTAATGTTGGTATACAGAATTACATCAGATATTTTTGACAGAATTACGGCATTTTATTCTGCTGTTGTTGCAGTATTTTCACCAATATTGATCTATTCTTCAACAGCTTTCAACTCTTTAATTATTTACCAGGTACTTTTATTATTCAGTATTTATTTTTTTAATAGAATTTATTTCCAGGGTAATGCAGAAAAAACAAAAAAGGGCAAAAATAAATATGCTGTGTTACTGGGTATCACCTTAGGTGTTTTTTTATATTTCAGGGCAGAAGCTCTTTTATTTATTCTTATAATAACAGTGTTTTTTTTATTTAAGAGAAATTTTCTGAATGCTTTCATAATATGCACATTAAGCTTGCTGATCATTTCTCCCTGGACAATCAGGAATTATGTTACATTCGGAAAATTCATACCAATTTCAACAAGTATGGGATATAACTTCTACCTGGGCCATGGCGATGACAATTCAACAAATATTTACAAAGAGCGGATCAGCAAGCTGGATGAAGACAGGTCATTTGAAATAAAACAATCAGAGATATCATTTGATATTGCATTCAATTATATGAATAACCATCCTAAAGAGGAAATAATAGAATCATTGAACAAGATCAGGTCTTTATGGATAACGGATTATTACCGTGATAGCGCAAGAAACCCGGTGTACCTTGCATTCTGGCTGCCTTTATTATTATTTTTTATAACAGGGATTTATTTTATATTTAATAATAAAATGTTGCGGAGTAAAACACTTATTTTAAATACCTATTTTATATTTTCAACATTACTTGTTATTGTTTTCTTCAATATTCCAAGGTACCAGATCCAGATGTCTGTTCTGATAATTCCGGTTGCGGTATTTGGATTGGTAAACATATTCCCAAAATTAAAATCAT
>CAZOAP010000224.1:0-5786 GCA_964577645.1 uncultured Ignavibacteriales bacterium | reverse complement strand
TTCAAAAAGTGATATGGAAAAATTCACTTTTAAAGGGCTTGATTCCAGCACAATAGTTTTTATAAACGGAATATATTCCGAAGCTCATTCAAAGATAAAAAAACAGGATAAGGGTATTGTTATTGAGACCCTGAGCAATGTTATTAAAAATAACCCTGAGCTTATCTTAGAGCATTTCGGTAAATTTACACAGATAGAAAATGGTTTTACTGCGCTGAATACAGCTTTTGCAAAAGAAGGAACAGTTATAATCGTTCCCGATAACACTGAAGTAAGCGGTCATATACATATACTTAATATCACCGGGGAAGCAGGCAAACATGTTATTACCCAGCCCAGGAACCTTGTAATTGCAGGGAAGAATTCCAAAGCAAGGATAATTGAAAGCTATTACAGCATTGGCGTGGGTGAAAATCTTGTTAATGCAGTAAGCGAAGTATCTGTTGGCGAAAATTCATTCATAGAAATTTACCGTCTGCAGCTTGAAAATCAAAAGTCATTCCATATTAACCGCACACAGGCAGTGCAGGAAAAGAACTCAACGTTCACACACTTCAGTGTTTCGCTTGGCGGAGCAATTGTCAGGAATGATACCAATGTTAAGCTAGATGCCGAAAACTGCACAGGCAATCTTTACGGGTTATACCTGACAGAAGGCAGCCAGCATATTGATAATCATACAATGATAGATCATGCAAAGCCCCATTGCCAAAGCAATGAGCTGTACAAAGGTGTGTTAAACGATAGTTCAAGGGGAGTGTTTAACGGCAAAGTATTTGTAAGAGAAGATGCACAGAAAACAAATGCATACCAGTCAAATAAAGCGATACTGCTTTCAAGCAATGCTACCATTGATACTAAGCCGCAGCTTGAAATTTATGCTGATGATGTAAAGTGTTCACACGGCGCGGCAATTGGCCAGCTTGATGACGAAGCGGTATTCTACCTCCGTTCACGCGGCATAGGAGCTGAGCATGCAAAACGCGTATTGATAAGAGCATTTGCCAATGATATATTTGAAACTATCGAAAATGAAACACTTCATGAGCATTTAAATCATTTGGTTTTTGAAAAATTAGGATAATAATAATTGCAGGATACACTGACTAAGAAAATATTTGATGTTGATGAGGTAAGGAAAGATTTCCCTATACTTTCGGGTGAATCAAACGGCAAGCCAATGGTATATTTTGATAACGCTGCAACTTCCCAGAAACCCATCAGCGTAATAAATGCTATAAGTGATTATTACAAAAGCTATAATGCAAATATTCACAGGGGAGTTTATTCAATAAGCATTAAAGCCGGTGAAGCGTACGAGAATGCAAAAATAAAAGTTAAGGATTTTATTAACGCAGCAAGTGAAAAAGAAATTGTTTTTACACGCGGAACGACCGAAGCAATTAATTTAATTGCTTATTCATACGGACTTGAACATGTTAACGAAGGTGATGAAGTAATTATATCTGAAATGGAGCATCATGCAAATATTGTTCCCTGGCAGGTGTTATGCGAAAAGAAAAAAGCTGTACTTAGGGTAATTCCCGTAAATGATAACGGTGAGCTTATAATTGATGAATATAAAAAGCTGCTTTCAACAAAAACAAAGATTGTAGCAGTTTGTCATATATCTAATTCACTTGGTACTATAAATCCGGTAAAAGAAATAATCAGTTTTGCTAAAGAAAAGAACAAAGATATTGCAGTAGTTATTGATGGCGCACAGGCAATTCACCATACAAAAGTTGATGTCAGGGATCTGGGTGCTGATTTTTACGTGTTCTCTTCACATAAAATGTACGGACCCATGGGTATTGGCGTTTTATACGGCAGGTCTGAATTACTTGAAGCTATGCCGCCATATCAAACCGGCGGTGATATGATAAGCTCAGTTAGTTTTGCCAAAACTACATACAACGATATACCGATGAAGTTTGAAGCCGGCACACCGAATGTAGAAGGCGCAGTGGGCTTAAGTGCTGCAATTGATTATATATATTCGCTGGGATTTGATGCTATTCATTCACAGGAATCAGAATTGCTTGAATATGCAGCTGAAGAGCTGAATAAAATAAAGGGACTCAGAATTATCGGTACTGCAAAAGATAAAACAGGAGTAATTTCTTTTGTGGTTAACGGGTTGAATGCTCTAGATATAGGCATCATGCTTGATACAAATGGAGTAGCAGTAAGGACAGGGCAGCACTGCACTGAACCGCTGATGAACAGGTTCAATGTACCGGGAACGGTAAGAGCCTCGTTTGCATTCTATAATACAAAAGAAGAAATTGATGTGTTTGTAAAAGCGTTGAAGAAGGCTATTGAAATATTGAAATGATTTGCGGGATTGATTCCTTCCTCCCGTAAAACGGGTTTAAGGCATTGCGTCGCTTGCGCTCCTCGCAAAAAAGAGTATTTATAAGCTAATATGGATAAAACGATACAGGAAATAGAAGATGAAGTAGTTGATGAGTTCAGTTTTTTTGAGAACTGGCAGGATAAATATGAGTATATAATTGAGCTTGGCAAAAAGCTTAAAGACTATCCCGAAGATAAACGTACTGATGAAAATAAAGTAAAAGGATGCCAGTCCAGTGTTTGGCTTGTAACTGATGATTCAGATGGCAGGATAATCTTTAAAGCTGATAGTGATTCAACAATTGTAAAAGGATTGATAGCGCTGCTGGTAAGAGTTCTCAATAACAGAACACCGGACGAAGTATTGAACGCAAAGCTTGATTTTATTGCAAAAACAGGATTGCAGCAGCACCTGGCGCAAACAAGGGCTAACGGGCTTGCTGCAATGATAAAACAAATGAAGATGTATGCGCTTGCTTATAAAGCCAGGCAGCAAAACTAAAAAAGTATTCAGTAAAATATATGCCTGATAACACAGAAGAAAAAACAGAAATAAAAGAAACCGAAGAAAAGCAGGAAGTATCTCCAGCAGCTGAAAAAATTGACAGGGCTGAGCTTAACAATGCAGTTGTTGAAGCATTGAAGAGCGTTTATGACCCTGAAATTCCCGTGAATATTTACGAGCTTGGCCTTATATATGCTGTTAATATTGATGAGAACGGTAAAGTGGATATTGAAATGACGCTTACATCACCAGCTTGTCCCGTTGCAGGTACACTGCCCCCGGAAGTTGAAGGCAAGATACGCTCAATACCCGGAGTATCAGAATGCAATGTGAAGGTTGTGTGGGAGCCCACATGGGGCATGCACATGATGAGCGAAGAAGCAAAGCTTCAGCTGAATCTGTTTTAATAATAGAAATAATAAATTTAATTAATAATTTTTTTATAAAATAAAATAATAAATTATGTTCCAGATAAACACTAGAGGACCTATATACGACCCGGAAGCGGTTCAGCCGATGAGAGATGAATTAACAGCAGCCGGTTTTGTTGAATTACTGACCCCGGCCGATGTTGATACATTCTTAGGCCAGAAAGAAGGCACAACGCTTGTTATGATCAATTCCGTTTGCGGATGTGCAGCAGGCAGTGCAAGACCCGGAGTTACACTTGCATTACAGAATAATGTAATCCCAAACAGGATCGTTACAGTTTTTGCAGGACAGGACAGGGATGCTGTCGATCATTTAAGGAATTCTTACCTGCCGGGCATACCGCCATCTTCACCATACATGGCATTATTTAAAGATGGTGAGCTTGTTTTTTTGATGCAGAGAATGAACATTGAAGGCAAGACTGCAGATATGGTTGCCGAAGAGCTTACACAGGCATTCAATGAACACTGTACATTCACAGGTCCTTCAGTTCCAAAAGAACAGTATGATGCTATACTTCATGCAAAAGCCTGCGGATCAAAGATCCCGAAATACAGTGGTAATTAACATCTATGTTTATTTATGATAAAACCAATTAAAGCAGAAGCATTATCAAGGTATAAAATATTTGTTTCCTTTGAAGACGGGATTTCAGGAGAGGCTGATCTATCAGATTCAGCAGGAAATGGAATATTTAAATATTGGGATGAAGCAAATAATTTTCAAAATGTTTTTATAAATCCTGAAACTTTTGGTATTGCGTGGAGCGATGAACTTGAGATTGATCCTGAAACTGTTTATAAACAGATAAAATCCGCGATTGAGGAACATGTTTGATGCCCACTATCAGCAGGTTTTATGGAATGCTCATTATAATGTATTACTGAGAAGGATTTAATGAAATGCCGCATTTTCATGTAAGATATAACGAATTCGATGCAAAATTCAGTATTGAAGATCTGGAGTTAATGAGCGGTAATTTACCTACACATGCTGTTACATTAATAAAGAGTGGGGTAAAATTCATAAAATGAATTATTGGATAACCGGAATAGAATATTAAATAGCGAACCATTGAAAAAAATAGAACCACTGGTATAATGAAATTCAGTACACAGGAAGAATACGGGCTGCGTTGTTTGTTAAGGGTTGCCGGCGAAAAAGCTGAAAAGGGTTTAACTATCCCTGAGATCAGCAAAGCCGAAGGCATTACCACGCACAATACTGCAAAAATATTACGAGCTTTAAGGCTTGGAGGATTTCTTGCAAGCTCCCGGGGACAAATTGGCGGCTATACATTAAGCCGGCCTGCAGATGAGATTCTTGTTAAGGATGTTCTTGATTTCCTTGGAGGCAAGCTATTTGATGACGAATTCTGTAATGATCACAGCGGAATATCAAACATCTGTACACATTCTGTTGATTGCTCGATACGCTCTTTGTGGCAAATGCTCCAAAGCGCAGTTGATGGTGTTCTGAAAAATATGTCTATAAAAGACCTGATTTCCGGAGAAGATAATGCAGTTCCGCAAATTATAAATATTGAAAAGGTTGAAGTTTTAAAAAACTGAAATTATATTGATTTAAAGAAAGCCTGCTAAAAAAGCAGGCTTTTTTTTTGATTTTTATTGAAAAATCATCAATTTTAACAAAATGACGACAAAAATCATATATTTACATAATTTTTTATGATTTATATCTCATTTGAAATTCTTATTTCTATTATGTAACTTAAAAACAGTTAAACTTCATTTAGTATTTGTAAAACGAAATGTATGTATTTTTTAGAATAAATGCATGCAATTTTTAATACAATAACAAAAAAATGAAATTATAGAGAAATTAAACGCTTATGAAAACTATAATAGATTATGAATTCTTTTTAAAAGACATTAGGGATTATGCAATCTTTATGCTCGATCCGGAAGGAAATATCATATCATGGAACCTGGGTGCCGAGAGGATAAAAGGTTACAACGAAGCGGAAGTACTGAACAAGAATTTCAGGATTTTTTTTACCAAAGAAAGCAGAGAAGCACTTTTACCCGAAAAACTGTTAAACTCAGCACGTGAATCCGGAAGAGCTGAATATTCAGGCTGGCATGTACGGAAAGACGGTTCAAGGTTTTACGGAAACGGAATTATTACTGCCATATTTGATAAGAACGGAAAACTGACCGGCTTTACAAAGATCACAAAAGACCTGACACTGCTTGAAGAAAATTCAGAGAAGTTAAGGCAATCAGAAAGAAAATTCAGATACCTTATAGAATCAGCGCCGGATGCAATGATAATTGTTGACGGCAACGGGATCATAAATCTTGTGAATAAGCAAACAACAAATATTTTCGGCTACTCGGAAACAGAACTCTACGGCAGGAACATAGAGATGCTGATGCCGGAAAGGTTTTCCTCGCAGCATATTAAACACCGCCAGGTATACAAAGATAATCCTAAAAACAGGATGATGGGTGAAGGCAGGGACCTGAAA
>CAZOAP010000223.1:0-5823 GCA_964577645.1 uncultured Ignavibacteriales bacterium | reverse complement strand
AAGAATGATGATGAAACGAAGATGAAAACGCTTGAAGTGAAGTCACAGCTTGGCGATGTGAATGCATCAAAGGAGCTTTCGCAGATGAAAACACTTAAGCAGGTTGTAAAGACTGAAAAGCCAAAGAGCATATTGGAGCATGTTAAGATAGTATCAGAGGATATAAGGAAAGTATTCGGTTCAAATACCAGCAGTAAGGGCAATGAGCCAAAGAATATTCCCCACGTATTCAGGTTATCACAGAATTACCCGAATCCGTTTAATCCCACTACAAAGATAAATTACGATCTGCCGCGTGATTCAAAGGTAAACATTGTAATTTATGATATCCTGGGCCGTGAAGTAAAACGCTTACTTAACAACGAGCTTAAATCTGCAGGTTCATATATAATTGATTTCAAAGCATCAAACTATGCCAGCGGTGTATACTTCTACCGTATTGAAGCAGAGGAATCCAACGGCAATAAATTTGTAGATAGCAAGAAGATGGTATTATTGAAATAGCGATATTAGAAAAATTGAACATACTAGAAAAGCCTCTAGATATAGAGGCTTTTTCATTTATTTATATGTCAGTTAACTATCTATAGTTCAAAATATATCCATCTTCTTTGAAGATGTGTGCTATGAGTGCAGTGCGGAGCCATAAGCCGTTGACTTCCTGCTTCCAGTACCATGCGCGTTCATCAGTATCAATTTCCGGGGGAATCTCATTCCGGCGGGGGAGCGGGTGCAGGATCAATGCACCGGGCTTTATTGCAGCCAAATGATCCTTTTTCATGTAGAAACCTGTATAATCGATTATTTTTGATTCATGGTGTTTATCATATTCATCCTGAATCCTGGTATAATAAAAAACATCTGTTTTTTTGATATATTTCTCCAAATTATCAGATTCTTCGTAATCCATTCCGTTTTTAAGGATAAATGCACGTACATCTTCTGGTATGTTCAGCTCCTTAGGTGATAAAAGGAAGAGTTTAATTCCCTCAAAATTTCGCAGCATAAAAATAAGTGATCTTACAGCTCTGCCGCGTTTTAAGTCACCAATAATTGCAACCGTCTTATTCTTAAACCTGCCTTTAAAAGCCCTGTAAAGCGTATATACATCAAGCAAAGCCTGTGTAGGGTGCTCATGCGGACCCGAGCCTGCGTTAATTATCGGTATAGGCTTTTCTGAGTTATTGAACATCCATGCGGCTTTTTCTGCCAGGTTCTCTTCAACATGGCGCATTATTATCATATCAGTGTATGAATGCATCGTCTCTAAGGTATCTTCAATAGATTCGCCCTTAACCTCTGATGATGTTCCCGCAGCGCGCATATCACTTGTCTTAATGCCAAGTATCTGGCACGCATTGTTGAATGAGAGGTATGTGCGTGTTGATGGCTGCGCGAAATACAGCACTGCGCGTTTATGTGAGAGAATTGACTGAAGAAAATCCAGTCCGTCTTTGGTTTTACCAATTTTTCTTATCTTATCAGCAAGCTCAAACAGCTTATAAAGCTCGTTCTGCTCAAACTGCTGGGCAGAAAGCACATGATAAACCCTTTTTCCGCTCAGGTAATTCAGCCTTTTTTTATGCGGTAATGATGATACATCAACCCAGGCTGAATTTTTACTGTTATTTTTTATAGTCTTTTTGATCTTTTATGTATTTGATTTAGTGTTTTTTTACGAAATCAGTTAAAATTGATCTAAGATCCGGGTGGCCGATTTCCTGCAGGTTATATGATACTCTTACAGCAGGTTTATTTATTTTGATAACCCTTCTCAGGTCAATTGGTGTTCCAATTATAACTGCATCACACGGTACCTTTGCAATTGTAGCTTCAAGATCCTTCATCTGTTTATCGCCATAGCCCATTGCAGGCAGCAATATACCAATATTTGGATATTTTTTATAGGTATCACTTATGCTTTTTACAGCATACGGCCTGGGGTCAATAATTTCAGCTGCTTCAAACTTCTTTGCGGCAATTGTACCTGCGCCGTATTTCATTTCACCGTGTGTAAGTGTGGGGCCGTCTTCAATTACCAATACACGTTTACCTCGAATTAAGGCAGCATCTTTTTCAAAGTCAAGAGAAATAGGGGAGGCAGCTTCAACAATTTTAGCCTTTGGATTCAGCTTTGAAACATTCTCTCTAACAGTGTTAATTTGCTCTAAGTTAGCTGAATCAATTTTATTGATTACTACTGCATCGGCTAAATGGATATTTGTCCTGCCGGGATAGTAATTCATTTCATGTCCGGCGCGGTGCGGGTCAACAACTGTGATAGTCAGGTCAGATCTATAGAATGACATATCATTATTTCCGCCATCCCAGATAATAATATCGGCTTCTTTTTCAGCTTCGCGCAAAATTGCTTCGTAATCAACTCCGGCGTAAATAACATTACCGCGTGCGATGTGTGGTTCGTATTCTTCCATTTCTTCGATAGTGCAATCATGTTTTTTCAGGTCACCAATAGCCGCAAAACGCTGAACTTTCTGTTTTGCCAGGTCACCATAAGGCATCGGATGCCTTACAGAAACTGTCTTTTTGCCTAATCCCTGGAGTATTTCAACAACTTTCCTCGAGGTCTGGCTTTTACCTGCCCCTGTGCGGCTTGCAACCACTGATACTACGGGTTTGGTTGATTTTATCATTGTATCAGCAGCGCCAAGAGTGATAAAATCAGCACCGGCAGCGTTTACCATAGCGCCTTTGGACATTACGTAATTGAACGGTACATCAGAATATGAAAATACTACCTGCTGTATATTATGTTTTTTAATTAGGCTTACCAGTTCTGATTCAGGGTAAATTGGGATTCCTTTGGGATACAGTTTGCCTGCAAGTGATGCAGGGTATTTACGGCCATCGATATTCGGTATCTGAGTTGCAGTAAAGGCAACTACGTTATACAAAGGGTTATTGCGGTACACAACATTGAAATTGTGAAAATCTCTGCCGGCAGCTCCCATGATTAAAACGTTTATCTTTGTCATATTAGGTTGAATTTAATGAATTAACATATACAAATATAGCACTTAAGGTCAGTTACTACTATGATTTAAGTCATTAAATTTTTCAATCCTTAGCACAGCGAAGGATCTCATAGTGTTATGGAAAATCCCGTAATATATCTATATCAAGGTTAAAGTGTTTTGGCAGGAATTAGTTTAAATACAAAATTTGAGGTTTTGCTTGAAGATTGAGATTCTTCTCTCGCTTAGCTCGCTCAGAATTGGCTGCTATTTCAGCACAGGTGCATAATTACCAAGCTTAAGGTCGTCTATCTGCCTGACTTTAAAATCTAGAATCTCATGTTTAAGCTTCTTTTGCAGAATATTGTTATTGACATGGATCTGCAGCCTGCACTGGTCAAAATACTCCTTTAAAGCCTCTAGTTTAAGCCTAATCGTTTCAGATGCGTTTATTGCATCAGCATCCTGCGGCAGTTTATAGTTATTGCAGTAATCAATATGAGCGTTCACATCAGTAACAAATACGTTGAGTGTATCAATATCCTTTAATATGAGCTCTTCGGTGGCGTCATTCTGATAGCTTTGCATAAGGCGGAACTGAGCCTGCTCACGGTAAAACATAGAGTCAACTTTTGCAAGAACATTGTTCCAGTCAGTTTTCCAGTCGTTCTGTGAATATATATCAGCGGAGCTTAAGAATAAAACAGCAATAAAAAGTACAGTAATATATTTTAACATGAATAATAATTGTTTATTTAACTCAAAAGTAATTAACAGAATTATAATATGCAATCATTCAAAACCCCAATTTAACGGTATACAGAATTAAGCCAAAACAGCCAAAATTAACATAATGTGGATAAAATGAGAAATAATATATATTATGTAAAGTTGAATGTTATACGAAATGCATGCAATTGTTTATAACTTATTCAGGTTTGATCTGCTTCTTCCCTTTTTATTCACAGGTATCAGAACGTTCCGCCGTTCAAAATTTTTTTTCTGTTTATTTTTTTGTTTGGCAATTGCAGTTAGATCTGTAATTGAACGGATAAAAAATTTATTCTCCGGTAAAAAATATATTTCATTTATTTTCACTAAATAAATTGATAAAATGCTCAAATTCTGTTATTTTTGTAAATGGAAATAAATTTCTACTTAACACTGGCGCTCCTTTTATTTTCAATCGGAGTAATCGGCGTTCTAACGAGAAGGAACGCGATAGTTGTATTTATGTGCATAGAACTTATGCTCAATTCTGTAAACCTGGTCTTTGTAACATTTTCATCATTTTTGGGAAATTTAAACGGCCAGATATTTGTATTTTTTATAATGACAGTTGCAGCTGCTGAGGCGGCAATTGGACTGGCTATTATAATTGCTCTATACCGCAATAAATCAACAATTAACCTGGATGAAATTAATATTCTAAAATGGTAAAATATTTCTATCTGATAACAGTTTTACCGTTAATTGGCTTTTTGATTAATGGACTATTTGGCACCAAAATTAAGAATGAAAAAGTATCAGGGATCATAGGCTCATTAACTGTCCTTGGTTCATTTGTAATATCGATACTAGCATACCTTGAATTAACTTCACTACCTGAAGAAGGCAGATCAATAACCGTTCCCCTTTTCAGCTGGATATCATCGGGTTCACTCAATATCAGTGCGGCATATCTTGTTGATCCGTTATCAGTTACAATGTGTTTGATAATTACAGGTGTCGGATTTCTTATCCATATCTATTCAATCGGTTACATGCATGGTGACAGGGGCTTTGCAAGGTTCTTTGCATTCCTGAATCTCTTCATCTTTGCAATGCTTAACCTTGTGCTTGGTGATAACATGCTTTTGATGTTCCTGGGCTGGGAAGGTGTTGGCTTATGTTCATACCTGCTTATAGGTTTCTTCTATGAAAAGAAATTCGCAGGTGATGCAGCTAACAAGGCATTCTGGGTAAACCGTATTGGTGATTTTGGTTTCATGCTTGCAATGTTCTTTATATTTATGAATTTCGGTACGCTGAACTTCCAGGGAATTTTTGCTGCAATCCCGGGCTCAACAGTTACCGTTACAATGTTCACAATAATAACATTACTTCTGTTTGTTGGTGCAACAGGTAAATCAGCACAGATACCATTATATATCTGGCTGCCTGACGCTATGGCGGGTCCGACACCTGTATCAGCGCTCATACATGCCGCAACAATGGTTACAGCCGGTGTGTATATGATAGGCAGGACTTCCCTGCTCTTTGCAATGGCGCCAATTACAATGGAAGTTGTAATGATAATAGGATGCTTAACTGCATTCATGGCTGCAACAATTGCTGTTGCGCAGAATGATATTAAAAAGATACTTGCATACTCAACAGTAAGCCAGCTGGGTTTCATGTTCATGGCAATGGGAGCCGGAGCATTTTCAACCGGTATCTTCCATGTAACAACACATGCTTTCTTTAAAGCGCTTATGTTCTTAGGAGCAGGCTCAGTTATTCACGGAATGCATGAAGAGCAGGATGTTACCAAAATGGGCGGCTTAAAAAATAAGATGAAAATTACATTCCTTACTTTTTTAATGGGCGGTATTGCTATTTCAGGTATTCCCCCGTTCAGCGGATTTTTCAGTAAGGATGAAATTCTTTCCAAATTATTCTTTGCAGGCCACTACCCTGTTTTTGCAATAGCAGTATTAACAGCTTTCATGACGGCTTTCTATATGTGGAGGCTGATAAGCTTAACATTCTACGGCAAGCCAAGATATGATGAGTCACACGTTCACCCGCATGAATCACCTGCATTCATGACAATACCGCTGATAATACTTGCAGTACTTTCAGTAAT
>CAZOAP010000222.1:5369-5825 GCA_964577645.1 uncultured Ignavibacteriales bacterium | reverse complement strand
GAACGCAAATGTTGACTTCACCTCTCTGTATATTTGTTCTTCATCAAAGCCATCAGATACTGCAAGCGTGACGAGGTATTGAATAAGCACATCATATGGTTTTAAGATCGGCTGCCTGTCTTCAAATACTTTTCTGTTAATTGCCTCTTTTAGAGCCGCACCTTCAACAAGCTCAAGCGAGTGTGTGGGCACAAAATATATCCTGCTCACTGCATCCGGCTGGTGGCCGCTTCTGCCCGCTCGCTGCAAGAATCGTGCAACTCCCTTAGGGCTGCCAATCTGTATAACATTATCAACCGGTCGGAAATCAACGCCAAGATCAAGGCTTGATGTACATACCACAACCTTCAGCTTTTCAGTATGCAGGGCTCTCTCCACCCAGTTCCTCATTTCCTTATCAATGGAACCGTGATGAAGCGCTATTACACCGGCAAATTCCGGGTAAAGGTCCAGTAA
>CAZOAP010000222.1:0-5357 GCA_964577645.1 uncultured Ignavibacteriales bacterium | reverse complement strand
TTCTGGTACCATATTTCAGATTGTGAGCGTGTATTTGTGAATATTAGAGTTGACCTGCTTGCTCTTAATATAGGCACGATCTTATCGATCAGCCTTATACCAAGGTGGCCCGCCCATGGGAATTTTTCAACCTCATCAGGTAGTATAGAACGTATCTCAATTTTTTTCTCAAACTCTGCCCTTACAATTTTTGATCTTCCTTTATGTTCACCAAGCAGTACATCCATTGCTTCGTTCAGGTTGCCTATAGTTGCTGATATTCCCCACACTTTAAGATCAGGCTTTACACCCCTCAGCCTGGAAAGTGCAAGTTCAGTCTGCACCCCCCTTTTTGAACCAAGAAGCTCATGCCATTCATCAACAACAACGGCTTTCAGGTTTTTGAATAAATTGGCATAACCTTTTTGCGAGAGCAGTACATGAACACTCTCAGGTGTTGTTATCAGAACTTCATGCAGGTTTTTGCTCTGCCTTGCTTTAACTGATTGGGTTGTATCACCTGTTCTTGTACTTACCTGCCATGGCATTTCAAGATCAGCAAGCACATCCTTCATAGCTTTTTCAATATCTTTAGATAAAGCTTTCAGCGGTGTTATCCAAAGCATCTGTATACCATTTGGACGCTTTTTTTTGTATTCAGGGTTATTTATGATATACTCCATTACAACAGGCAGCCATAGTGCGTATGTTTTACCGCTGCCGGTCGGAGCGTTAAGCAGACCATTATAGCCTTTTAGATAGTACTGCCATGCCTGTTTCTGGAATTCAAACGGCTCACGGTTATTTTTTTTGAACCAGTCAAATATCAGTCCGTATGCCTTTTGGATCTGCTCACTTTTTTTAACCGATGGTTTTTTACTTTGCAGGGTTTTCATCGAGTAATTTTTTTAAATTTGCCAGTGTGTCTGCTTCTGAAGCAGGCTTATCTTTTCGCCATCTGGCAATTCTTGGGAATCTTACTGCAACACCTGATTTATGCCTTTTTGATTCAGCAATACCCTCAAATGCAATTTCGAAAACCAGCTCAGGCTTTACAGTCCTTACCGGCCCGAACTTTTCCAGCGTATTTTTCTTAACAAATGAATCTACTTCCATAATTTCAGCATCAGTTAATCCAGAATAAGCTTTTGCAAATGTGATCAGCTGGCCGCCTTCCCAGACACCGAAAGTATAATCAGTATAAAGATCAGCTCTTCTGCCATGACCTTTTTGGGCATAAATCAGAACGCCATCAATTGTATAAGGATCAATTTTCCATTTCCACCAGTCACCTTTTTTTCTGCCTACTCCGTATTGTGAGCTTTTCTTCTTCAGCATGATACCCTCGCTCACATTTTCTCTCGAGCTTTCCCTTATCTTCTTCAGGCTATCCCATGACTTGTACTCTATAATAGGTGAAAGTACCAGTGTTTTGGAATTAGATGCCTTAACTGCAAGCTCTTCAAGCAGCTTCCTTCTCTGTAAAAGGCTTTTGCTCCTGATATCTACACCTTTATATTCCATGATATCGTACATTATCAGCGAAACAGGTGCTTCGTTCATAATTTTCGGGGTCAGGTTTTTCCTGCCTATCCTTGTCTGCAAAACATTGAATGATAGCGGCTTACCTTCTGAAAAGCATATTATTTCGCCATCTATGACAGTCCCTTCAGGTAAATATTTTGTGAGCTCATTAAATTCAGGAAATTTATCTGTAACAAGCTCCTCACCCCTTGACCAAACAAACAGCTCACCATTGCGGAAAATGACCTGTCCGCGAATGCCATCCCATTTCCATTCAGCCTGCCAGTCACCGGGCTCACCAAGAGATGCAGGTTCTCCTTCAATAGGATAGGCCAGGTAAAACGGATAAGGTTTAGAAATATCCTCATAATTTTCGTCGCCAAAAACTAGGTCGTTATAAGATACTTCATCAGGATGCCAGTTACCCATCAGCCTGTGAGAGATAATATTTGTTTCTATATGGGTTAAATTACTGAGTGCATTAATAACGATCTTCTGCGAAACACCTATCCTGAAACCGCCTGTAATTACTTTGATGAAAACGAACCGTTCTTCCTGTGAAAGGCTGTTAAGCGCGGAAATAATTTTCTTTTTCTTCTCTTCCTCATTAAGCTCTTTTAATGATTCCAGGTACTTTATCCATTCTGAAAGAGTTTTTGATGACCTTTTAAGCGGAGGAGGCAGTATCAGCGAAATTGTTTCAGCCATATCACCGACTGAGTGATATGATTCATCCGCCAGCCAATCAGGCAGGCCGGAATAATCAACAGCCCACTCCCACAGCTGCCTTGCATTGAAATATTTCTTAAGCTTCCTGCCGGAAAATAAATAAAGGACCCACAGCTTATCGCTATCAGGCGCTGCAGAAAAATAGTCGCTGATAATATCGGTTTTCTCCCCGGTCTTATTTGTCTGGTCAAGCAATGTGAACATATCAGCGAACCTTTTCATGATTCAGATACCTCCTCATCAATTCCCTTTTGTTCACCTGTGAACTGTGTGTGAAGCTCGTGTGCATCGTAGCCTTTTTCTTTAAGCCACTTTACAAATACGGCAGTGAAGCCGTGTGTCACATAAATGGTTTCAGCTCCGGTTTCCTGAATTGCTGAATTTAAGCCGGTCCAGTCAGCATGGTCAGATAGCGCAAAACCCATATCAATTGCCTGCCACCTTTTTGCACCTCTTACTGCCATCCACCCTGAAGCATTGCCGATCGAATAAGGCTCAAATTTATTTATCCACGAGGTTCCTGCTGCAGATGAAGGTGCTATAACAAGGTTACCGGGGAAATCTTTTTTATTGTGCTCTTTGGTAACAACAGTAGTTTCGGGAATTTTCAAGCCTTGTTTTCTGAACACTTCATTTACATTTTCAATTGCACGATGTGTGTATATTTTACCGATTGAAGGGTCCAGGTGATATAGTATCCGTTGAGCTTTACCAAGTGAGTATCCGCAGATAACTGTTGTTTTACCTTTGGCTTTATTCCGCCGCCACCAGTTATTGATATCATCATAGATCTCCTGCTGCGGCTTCCATTTATATATAGGCAGCCCGAATGTTGATTCAGTTACAAACGTATGGCATTTTACAGGCTCAAACGCTTCAGTTAAGCCGTCATCAACGGTTTTGTAATCACCGCTTACTACTGCAATTTCTCCTTTATGCTCAAGCCTTACCTGCGCAGAGCCCGGTATATGGCCCGCCGGGTGAAGGGAAACCTTTACACCGTTAATGGTGAGGATTTTTCCATAAGCTATACCTTTAATATTAATATCAGAACCCAGCCTTTGTTTTATGACAGGTACGCTTATATTATGAGCAATAAATGATTTGGCGCACCGCCTTGCATGATCGCTGTGGGCATGAGTAATTACTTCTTTATCAACATTTCCCCAGGGATCAATGTATATATCAGCCTGAGGGCAGTATAAACCTTTTTTAGTGTATTTAAGTAGTTTAGATCTCAAATGTAATTGTTGTACAGCTTCTAAATTATCAATTATTAATATCAGATTAAAGTTCTAACGGATAACATAATTATTTCATTGATAGTAATTCCATATAAGGGTATTTTTACATCATCCTCTTTAACAAATTCGTTGACCGATATCAAACATACAGAAGCAGCTTTACCGCAGAAACAGGATAAATTCTATTTTAATATTGCTGTATTAACAGCAGTTTTAAGCGGATTAATATCCCAATACATAACTTACGTTTATAATTATAATTATGCATACAGGGATGCTATATACAGAATGGAAGCAGCCCGCAGGTTTATTGATTCATTAACCCCGGGCTTATACAACCAGCTTGGTTCAGTCTGGCTGCCGGTACCAAACCTGATATTAATGCCATTTGCTAACATAGATTTCCTTTGGGAAACGGGTCTTGCAGCAAGTATTGTTTACTTTCCCGCATTTATTATCTGTTCTATAATGGTATTTAAAACCCTGCGGATGGTTACAAACAATAATTATGCAACATGGTTTGGTTATTTAATATTTGTATTCAATTACAATATTTTATACTTCCAGACAACTGCAATGACGGAGCAGCTTTATTTAACCTGTATGTTCTGCAGTATGTACTTTATACTTGTATGGCTGAAAGAAAAAAAGCAGGAATCACTTATTCTATCTTCAGTTTCAATTTCACTGGCAATCGGCACAAGGTATGACGCATGGCCGGTTGCAATTATATCAATAGTATATGTTCTGTTTATCAGCTACAAAAATAAAGATAATACTTCAAGGAATTTCCTGCTCTTTGCATTGCTGCCGCTTGCTGCAATATTTACATGGATAATATATAACTGGTTCAGGTATGGCGATCCGCTGGAATTTTCCCGGGGGCCGTACTCCACACTGCATCAGCTTAAATATTACGAAGAACGCGGAAGGCTGCTTACAAAAAATGATTTCTGGCTTTCGGCAAAGGTATATTTCAGCGCACTCAAATTGTATTCCGGCCTGCTGTATTCAGTTACTGGATTCCTTGGACTTATAATTTTTACATTACAAAAAAAGTTTTCACTTCGCTCATTGATATTATATATCTTATGGATCCCTTTACCTTTTACATTATTGCTTCTGTATAAGGGACAATTAATTATTGAAATACCGGACTCCATTCCCCCGGGATACTTTAACAGCAGGTATGGCCTGTACATATACCCTGCAATTGCGGTATTTTCAGGTATTACAGCTGCATATCTGCTGAAGCTCAGATACAAAGCTGTTATCCTTACTGTGCTTGCAGTAATTTTCGGTTACCAGCAATATCTTTTTTTCTGTGATTTCCCGGATAACATCCCTGCAATAGCAGAAGCAAAGGCATCGTACAGCAAACCGAGCGAAGATCTTTCATTTTTCCTCAAACAAAATTATAAAGGCGGCAGGATACTTTATGATAATGTTATCTTTGCGCTTCACCCGTGGTCCGGTATCGATCTGGCTGACAGAATTACTCCAAATACCTTTATTCTGGGGAAGGAAGCATTGAATGCCCCGGCAAAATATGTTGAATGGGTCCTTTTCTATACCGAAGCAACAAATGATAAGGTTTACGAAGTATTGAAAAACAACCCTGAATTTCTGAATAATTTCGAGCTTAAATTTTCGGAATACGGTGTTGAAGCATACGGTAAAAAATAGATATATTCAGTATAAGTTAATATATTGAAATATTACATATATAAAGATATTTTAATACTATATAATAGTAAATAAATGGCTCACCAGGATATTATTAAGAAAACGGAAGTATATGTATCAGATCTTTTCAGGGAAAAGCTCTCCCCGAAACTGATATATCATAACTATGCCCACACACTTGATGTTGTGAATAAT
>CAZOAP010000221.1:0-5883 GCA_964577645.1 uncultured Ignavibacteriales bacterium | reverse complement strand
TCCATCAGGTGACCATTTTGGATTATATGAGCTTCCGCTTGAGGAAATTACTTTTACATTCTTACCGTTTGCATCACATGTCTTTAAAGTACCTTTGTAATTTATATCAAACGATGAAAATGCAATTTTCTTATCATCAGGTGAATATGTTCCGTAAATTTCAGCGTCTTTTGTTGCTACTATTGTTTTCTGCGCGTTATCAGTTGTATCAAGCAGGTCAAGCACAACAAGATCAAAATTTTCCTCAGCGCTGGATGAATATACAACCTTCTGCCCGTCGTGTGAAAAATCAGCATGTGTTGCAAGGCTGCCATCGCTTATTGGGAAGGATTCGCCTGAGGCGAGATCCATTATATAAATTGCATTATTTTCATCTCTTTCAGAGCGGTACATAAGCATTGTGCCGTCAGCGGAAATTACAGGGTCAAGTCCGCCATCTAAAAATGTGGGGAAACGGAAAGTTGATGTATCGGCAAGATCTACCATATATAAAAGATCAGTAATGCGGTTGGTAGCGCAGAAAATTATCTTAGTGCTGTTTGGAATAAATTTTGGCGAGTAGCAGTCAAGATCAAGTACTGATACCTGTTTAACATTATCGCCGTCTTCATCCATTACGAAGATCTGCTGCTGGTCATTCTTGGTGGCATCGCTTGAAAACGCTATGAGTTTTTTTTGTGAAAATATATTTGCTGCTGTAAATAATACAAGTATTACGGTTAGAAGAAGGTTTTTCATCAATTTGAGCCTATAAATCCTTTAAAATTTTTAGATATTCTGCAATTTTACCCATTATTTTAGACTCTTTCAAGGAAGTAATTTTCCTTGAAACACCATCTATTTATTAGTAATTTACTTAAATATTTACCCCAAAACATTGAAATTTTAACACCTGTTTAATGATTATATCTATTGAACAGGTAAAAATGGAAAAATCTCATATTGAACCGCAATTCTGAATATAGCTCTTTATTTATAGGATTTTTCTTTGGTAAATTAACGGTATTTTTACTGTTTGCAGGCTTCTTTATGGCAGGTTCTACTGCGCAAAGCCAGGTGAAAAGCAACCTTGTTGTATTTGAGCAGGAAATATCAGGCGAGCTGGATAAATTCTTCTTCTACCCGCAGATAGAGCGTGACAGAAAATTTGTTTTCTGGGTAAGCTCAGTAAAAAAGAACAAAGAAGAAAAGAAGTTCATAGAATCGGTAATAAAAAAGAATGCTGAAAAGAATAAGCTGAAAATTGCATTTGCTAAAGATGAACAAATGGATGCTCCCGATACGGTTTACAACAAATGCAGGATAACCATAGAAAAGCTTAAGACTGAATATACAAAGCTGATTAAGAACCGTTTCCTTGGTGAAAAATCCATGCAGAGAAAAGTAACATCAGAGCTTGGCATAGAAATTTCCGGCAGCCAGGGCAGTATGCTTGTTAACGATGTGATAAAAACGAACTATGAGGATGAAATACCGTATGATGATTACAATGTATATGAAAGCAGCGAGTATAAGTTCACGCAGTCAATACCGCCAAACATAAGCTTTCTTGAATCGATAATTTTTCCCGCAGCGGTGGTAACACTTTCAGCGGTAGCAGCAATACTGTTCTTTACAGTACGCACAAAATAAATAAGTATAAAAATTAAAAAGAACTACAGGAAACAATTGAAAAAATTACATTTCACAACACTGGTTTTACTTGCCCTCTTAACTCTGCAGTCATTAATGGGATGCGGCTCATCAAAGAATGATATCAACACCGATGACCCGCAGAAAGCATTTGATATAGCAAAAAGGAAATACGATAAAAAGGATTACGTTGATGCAATCGATGATTTCTCATTCATCAAGATCCGCTTCCCCGGTACTGATGTATCTGATAAGGTGCAGTTCTATCTTGCTTCCAGCTACTTCTACCAGAAGGAACACATACTTGCTGCATACGAGTTTGAAAGCTTTCTGAAAAATTACCCGCTTAGCCCGTTATATCCCGAAGCAAAATACATGCTTGCCAATACATATTATGAGCTTTCGCCAAAATACTCGCTTGACCAGCAGTTCACAAAGGAAGCGCTGAACCAGTATCTTTCTTATATAGAGTCATACCCCCAGGATAAGAACGTTGCAAGTGCCGAAGCAAGGATAAAAGAGCTAAGGAACAAGCTTGCTTACAAGGATTTCTGGACAGCTGAGCTTTACATGAAAACAGATAACTACAAAGCTGCATCACTGTACTACCAGGCTGTGTATGATGAGTATATTGATTCAGACTGGGCTGATGACGCAATGGTTGGCCAGGCAGAAGCATACATGAACGGCAGAAAGTACGAAGAGGGAAAGAAAGTACTTGAGAAATTCTACAAGCTTTTCCCCAACAGTACGTTAAAGAGCAAGGCCGATAAAATTAACAGCAGGATAAAAGAGTACCAGGCCGGTAAATAATAATCATTTTGAATTGATATTAATATGAGCGAGCAGAAACCAAAAACCATGAAGGAATCACAGGTTACTATGATAGAGCTTGTGCTGCCTAACGATACCAATATATTAAAGAACCTCCTTGGCGGCAGGCTAATGCACTGGATGGATATTGCAGCAGCTATGGCAGCCTCAAGGCACTGCCATCATGTTGCGGTAACCGCAGTTGTTGATGACCTCACGTTCCATGAGCCCATAAGGCTTGGTAATATTGTATCACTTTGCGCAAATGTTAACCGGGCATTCAACACTTCCATGGAAGTAGGCGTAAAGGTTGAAGTAGAGGATTTTAAGACAGGCGAAAAGAAACACTCCAACAGCGCATACTTCACATTTGTAAGCGTTGATAGCGAAACATACAAGAAAGTACCAGTGCCGCCCATAATTCCTGAAACGGATGAAGAAAAAAAATGGTACAACGATGCCCTTTTACGCAGGGAGCAGAGGCTGAACCAGAAGCACGGGATAATACACCAATAAACTGCCTGAATGCCAATAACAACAGAAGAGAATATCACGTTAAAAGCAGTTAACCTTACGCGTAAATTTGACCGCAGGCCTATTTTTAAAGATGTGAACTTTGAGCTTACCATGGGCAGTGCAACTGCTATTACCGGCAGGAACGGCTCAGGAAAATCAACACTCATAAAAATAATCGCCAACCTGCTCATACAGTCATCAGGTGAGCTTAACCTTTACCGCGGCACCGAAAAAATAAAGAAAGATAATATATATAAGTATATCGGGTTTGTATCACCATACCTGAACCTCTACGATGAATTCACAGGCTATGAAAATCTGAAAATAATTTCTGATATCCGCGGCTGGGGTCACGAAAATATTGATGCAGCATTGACGCGTGTGGGGCTTATACACCGCAAAAATGATATGCTGAAAATTTATTCCTCAGGCATGAAGCAAAGGCTGAAAATCGCTTTTGCTATACTGCACAACCCGAAAGTTTTGCTTCTAGATGAGCCTACAAGCAATCTTGATCTTGATGGTATTGCCGTAGTGGATGATATTGCAAATGAATATAAAACCGACCGCATATTAATTATTGCTACAAATGACGCGCATGAAAGATCATTATGCAGCAATGAAATAAACCTGAATGCAATATGACATTAAAAAGATAGAACACGGATGACACGGATCATACTGATTGGAGCGGATAAAACATATTTCAAAAAAAGATTTTTAATATTACTAAGAACTATCAGTGTAAATTCGTTTACCAATTAAATCCGTGTTCCTAAAACTGAATTTTCACAATTTTCGAAAAAAAATAATTAAGCAGATCGGCACGAATAATTTATACAAACTTACTGCATAAAGAAATAACTGATAAGATCATTAATTGTTTTTACACTGTATACAATGAATTAGGTTATGGTTTTCTTGAAAAAGTATATGAAAATGCTATGAATATTGAGCTAATTGAACAGGGTGTAATAAATGAAAAACAAAAGCCAATTAAAGTATTTTACAAGGGATATTGTGTTGGTAAATATTTTGCTGATATATTAGCTGATAGGAAAATCATAATTGAATTAAAGGCTAATGAGGTAATTTCTTCGGCAAACGAATTGCAATTGGTTAATTACCTGAAAGCAACTGATGCTGAGGTTGGTTTATTGTTAAATTTTGGTCAAAAACCTGAGTTCAAAAGAAAAATATTTACAAATGACAAGAAAAGATTATCTGTGTAGATCAGTAGTATCAGTAAAATCCGTGTTCATTTAAATCAGAATATAAAAGACAAAAATGTTTAAACAGGCGCTGGCAATATGTAAAAAGGATTTTAACAGCGAAATAAGAACCCGCTACGCTATCAATGCGCTCCTTATGTTCATTATTGTTGTTATATCTGTCATAAAATTTTCGCTCGGTGAAGATAAGCTTTCCAGCGAAATGAATGCGGGTTTACTGTGGATAATTATTTTCTTCGCAACTTCAAACGGCTTATCACGTGTATTTGTATCAGAAGAAGAGCGCGGTACATCACTGGTACTTAAGTTAAGCTCAGACTCCCGTTCAGTTTTCCTTGGGAAGCTTATCTTTAACACGTTCTTAACATTCATAATAAACTTTTTCATAATTTTTCTGTACATAATTATCACCGGGCTGGATATAAAGAACCTTGGATTATTTTCGCTTACTATCGGGCTGGGCAACCTTGGGCTCTCAGCAGTAATGACGATAATTGCAGCACTTATATCCAAAGCAAGCTCAAAAGGTACGCTGTATCCCGTGCTGTCATTCCCGCTGCTGTTACCGCTGATGCTGGCCTCGATAAGTGCTACATGGATGACAATTGAAGGTGTGCCCATTGGCGCAATTGCAGGCGAGCTGCAGATGATAATATCATACACAATTGTTGTAATTACAGCATCATTCCTTTTATTTGAGCTTATCTGGAACGATTAACAGTGCAATTGCATTAAAATCCTTACAAAATTTAATTTTATAAATATAAAGGAAGAGCCACAAGAATAACAATCAGTGGTAATATCAAACAGTGTAAAAATTTTTACACCCTCTTACTGGTAATATTAACTTGACATATCGGTAAAAAACTTTTAGATTGAATTAACAAAAGTGCAGGAGATTTTAAATGGGATTATTCGACGATATTGAATTCGAAGAAGGTTCTAAAAGAAAAAATTTGGATAAGGAAGAATTAATTGATGCGCTGCTCAACAAGCGTGAGCGTATCATGCCGGATCTTGACCTTGATTCAATTGATGATATTGTAAATTACCTGCTTGAGCGAAACCTTCACACAAAAGCAATTACATGTCTTAACACTTTGCTTGATTACTTCCCGTACTCAAATGAAATATGGCAGAGAAAAGCTATTATTTTTGACCATAAGGGCGACTATAATATGGCTATCGAGTGTTTTGATAAAGCTATCAACCTGAACCCGAATGATGAAGAATCACTTATCAATAAAGGTATAACGCTTGATAATGCCGGCAAATATCTTGAATCACTTGACTCCTTTGATGAAGTACTGAATTTTTCACCCAATAACATTGATGCTCTCTTTAATAAAGGTTTGATCCTGGAAAAATGTGACCGTTTTGCTGATGCAATTGCATGCTTCCAGAAGATCATAGAGCTTGAGCCTGACCATAAGGATTCATTCTACGAAATGGGTTATTGCTATGATTATCTTGACAGGCTGACAGATTCACTTAAAGCTTATGAAAAACATATTGAAATTGTTCCCTTCAATTATAACGCGTGGTATAACAAAGGTGTTGTGCAAAGCAGGATGGGCAGGTATTATTACGCCATTGAAAGCTATGAAATGGCAATATCAATAAATCCCAAGTTCTCCTCAGCATGGTATAACAAAGCTAATGCTTACGCAAGCATTGGCATATTAACGCG
>CAZOAP010000220.1:0-5922 GCA_964577645.1 uncultured Ignavibacteriales bacterium | reverse complement strand
ATGCGTTCTATTAGCACGTGTTGATTCTTTGTCCGTATTTCAAATTTCTTGAGCCCTTTATTAAAATTCTTCTTAATTGTATTTGATATAATTATATCGTCAATGGTTATTACACACTTTCTAAAAACAACATCTAGTAATGCACTATGTGAATAGCCTTCATTGAAGGATTGTAAGCTAAAACTTAAACAAAATGTTATTAACAGAAATAATTTACCCATTATCTTATAGGTTATTTAAATACAAAATAATGATCATTTGTACATTTGTAAATGAGTATTATTACTTAAATAATTTTATTAAAATATTAGACAATGGGGATAAAACTAATATATGCCGAAAATAAATATTTGAACGATATAACTTCTATATATATAATCTAGTTACAATCATCCTAATATTGCTTAATTTTTACATTTTATGCTCAAGTGTATTATCTATATTTGTATATGATTCGAAATAACAAAATATTGACATTTAAATTTAAAAGATCTCTGATGCAATTTGTTTTTTGCCTGGTCATTTTATTTCTTTTTTATTATTCAGTATTAACGATATTTCTAAATATATTTAAACCACCTCTGGAAGGCTACCTATTTACTGCTACAATAATGCCTCCATTTCTTGGTTCTTACATTTTATTTAGACTAACTAGGTAACTCATTTTCATGTCTTCTTTATTATTCCCACTAAAATCAAATAATTTATTCACAAATCCTTCACATCCTTCACCTCAAAATATCTGCTCTTAGCCAGCACTTCGCCGCGGCTGTTGAGTATATCAAGCCGCCACAGACCCGGATCAGGCTGAGATAATCCCAGCGCACCGCCTTCGCTGACAAATATTTTTCTTGTTCTGGTATATCTTTTCATCTCATTATTTTGTAACCCGAATCGCTGATTCGGAAACAGTGTCGAAACGGCGTTTCGACATACAAAAAGTGGATAAGTGTTAAGTCATTGTAACCCGAATCGCTGATTCGGAAACACTCCTCAGTGTACTCAGTGCCTCCGTGTTGAATGCTTTTGATGTTAAATATTTCATAGATGTTGGAAGCAGTTAAACCCCCATTGGAGCTTTACCGTATATAAAGAAATAGTTAAATCTTCATTTAATGTTTGAGAAAGCCCACGTCCCCCCTTTACAGAAACCAAAGGGGGGATGTGATAAAAAGCTTTTATCCCCCTTTCCGCTTCTAAGAAGGGGGGAGTATTAGTTCCAATTTATTGATTTTGGCAATTAAACGATTCTCAGAATAACCATTAAGAATTTTCGGGGGTTTATCTTTTTGAATTTAAAACCTGCCTTTGTCCCTCAATGCTTCAGTGTTGAATGCTTTTGATGTTAAATATTTAATAGTTATTGGAAGCAGCTAAACCCCCATCGGAGTCTTACCGTAAATAAAGAAATAGTTAAATCTCCATTTTTTGTTTGAGATAGCCCTCGTCCCCCCTTTTAAGAACCAAAGGGGGGATGTGAAAAAAGCTTTTGTCCCCCCTTCCGCTTCTAAGAAGGGGGGAGTATTAGTTCCAATTTATTGATTTCGGCAATTAAACGATTATCAGAAAAACCCTTAAGTATTTTCGGGGGTTTATCTTTTTGCTTTTAACCATCCTCAGTGTACTCAGTGCCTCCGTGTTCAAGAAAACTTCAAATATCCCAGGGGTCATGGTTTGGACAGTTCCAATTGAAATAAACGTAACACTTCTGATAGGTGCAGTATTTCTGGCCGTACTCATAGTCTATATCCTCACCTTTTGCCCTGTCATTTTCAACCCGGCGCACGGTATCGCGCACTGAGTGAGACCTGCAGTAATACCTGCATAAAACGCACGGTTTTGTCAGGTCCATATATTCCGGAAAAAGAAGTCCAATACTCATACTACTAAGATAATACATAAATGCGTTTTATGTGTATCATGGGATGATATAAAAGAAGTGATGAACAACTAAACCCCCGACTAAGTCATAACCATTTTTAAAATAAAAGAACAATTTTGGTTTTATGTTAAAGAAAGCCCACGTCCCCCCTTCGTACGAAGGGGGGAGTAGAAGTGCTAAGACTAATAGAAATGATAATTAATCTCCAAATATTGCTAACCATTAATCTATAATGGGGGTTTGTTTTTGCTTTTAAACCCCCGTTTTAACGATCGTAATTTTGTAATAAGATAACAATCCACAATTATTGTTTTTTAAGCCTTCGTCCCCCCTTTACAGAAACCAAAGGGGGGATGTGATAAAAAGCTTTTGTCCCCGCTGTCTTGCGCCAGCTCTGCGACCTTCATCTTCTAAGAAGCTGCAGGACCGGATTCTTGTCTGCCTCAGCAGATGCCTCGGCATGTGGGAGAGTAGAATTTGAAGGAATTTACTTAGTGAAAATTAATCGATTATTTAGAATACCTAATGAGTGAGGTCGGGGTTTGTTTTTCGCTTTTAACCATCCTCAGTGTTCTCAGTAGCTCAGTGTTGAAAGCTTTTGATGTTAAATATTTCATAGTTGTTGAAGGCAGCTAAACCCCCATCGGAGTCTTACCGTAAATAAAGAAATAGTTAAATCTTCATTTAATGTTTGGAGAAAGCCCTCGTCCCCCCTTTTAAGAAACAAAGGGGGGATGTGAAAAAAGCTTTTGTCCCCCCTTCCGCTTCTAAGAAGGGGGGAGTATTAGTTCCAATTTATTGATTTCGGCAATTAAACGATTCTCAGAATAACCATTAAGTATTTTTGGGGGTTTATCTTTTTGAATTTTAATATTTTTCTAAGCTATTCCTTTAAAAAAGGTGGGTAGAAAGTACAGGGATTATTTTTAATATAAAATATTCATTAAGTTTGAGTTTTAAAAATACGAAGATGAAAAAGAGAATTTATACAAAGAAATCAGAACAGGTTAAAAGAAGTGTACTGCGGAATAATATGACCAAAGCAGAAGTTTTATTATGGCTGGAATTGAAAAACAAAAAATTAGGAGTAAGGTTTTTAAGGCAGTACAGCATCAGTAAATTTGTTGTTGATTTTTATTCACCCGGCATTAAAGTTGCCATTGAAGTAGACGGTGCGACTCATAGTTCACCTGAAGAAACAGAATATGATGAGAGAAGGCAGAAAATTATTGAAGAAAACAATATTATCTTTCTCCGATTTACAAATAACGAAATATATGAGGATCTCTATAATGTGTTAGAAAAGATCAAGGCTAAGATTGAAGAGATTACTGAGAGCTGATAAAATTTCAAAAGAAGTATAATGATAAAAAGCAAAATCAACCCCCGATAGAGAAAATAAAATCCTGATATTAAGAGTTCAATCAAAATGAGATGTTGAAGAGAGATATCCTCCCCCCTTTACAGAAACCAAAGGGGGGATGTGAAAAAAGCTTTTGTCCCCGCTGTCTTGCTCCAGCTCTGAGACCTTCATACGAGGAGGAGAGAATTAGTTTGAGGAATTTATAAAGTGAAAATTAATCAATTATTTAGAATACTTAATGAATTAGGTCGGGGGTTTGTTTTTTACTTTTAACCATTCTCAATGTTTTAAGTGACTCAGTGTTGAAAGCTTTTTATAATAAGCATTTTTGTCTCTAAGATTTCCCCTTGCATATTCAATCAGCATATGTTATATTATATATGTATGCATACAGCATATTATGATTTTTAGCTAATTTCCTTATGTAAATTTAAAATATCCCGAATTGCTTAAAAATACCTGTACAGCCCGAACGAAATTTCTTAAACTATTGAATAATCAGAGTAATGGTGAATCCGGGACGCAAATTAAAATGCCATTTGGCTTGGTGTCCGGTACGAAAAGTAAAAATATCACGAATATACGCGGTAATCACAGGGAGATTTTCCGGCGAAGTGAACCAAATGTCCAAAGTATGCGTCCGGTCACCCTGAAAGGCAGTAAAAAGTGGTGTGGAATTGAACTGCACAGGGGAAAAAGCGTGCTGGACTGGATGGATTTGGATTGTACACGGTTTTCGGCGGGGATAGGGAACATACTTAAATCTTTACATAAAAATCAGTATTTTCGCCATTAATGAATGTTTTAAAATAGATAAAATGCTGGAAAAACAAAGAACAATTGCCAAAGAAGTATCAATATCCGGTATCGGGCTGCATACCGGCAACAAATCAAATTTGCGCTTTGTGCCCGCGCCTGAAGATCACGGCATAAGCTTTAAGCGCGTTGACCTGCCCGATAGCCCTGAAATTCCCGCTGATATTGATCACGTTGTGGATATATCCCGCGGCACCACAATTGCCGTCGGTGAGGCTGAGGTAAAGACAGTTGAACACGTGCTGGCAGCTATCATGGGTGTTGAAATTGATAACATAATTGTTGAGCTTGATACCAACGAGCCGCCTGTAATTGATGGCAGTGCAAAGCCTTTCATTGACCTGCTTATTTCAGCAGGATTCACTGAGCAGACACAGCCTAAGGATTACCTGGTAATTGAAAATACAATTCACTACCGCGCTGAAGATGGTACCGTTGATATAGTTGCTTTCCCCCTTGATGATTTTAAGGTAACGGTCATGATAGATTACCGCAACCCCGCACTTGGCTCTCAGTATACCTCGCTCTTCAATATGGAAGAATTCCCAACTGAGTTTGCGCCCGCCAGAACATTCTGCTTCCTCCATGAAGTTGAAATGCTGTTTGAGCAGGGTTTGATACAGGGAGGCAAGTTTGATAATGCAGTTGTAATAGTTGACCGTGACCTTTCAGAAGAGCAGCTTGCAACACTTATGAATAAGCTTGATATATCAGGCAGCGTAGTGCTGGGTCAGAACGGTATACTCAATAACACACAGCTTAGGTTTCCCAATGAGCCTGCACGCCATAAGCTTCTTGATCTGATCGGCGATATGGCGCTCATAGGTGCACCGATAAAAGGACACATCATGGCAGCAAGGCCCGGGCATAAGCATAACATAGAGTTCGTGAAGATGATGCGCAATCTTTACAAGCAGAATAAGTTAAAGATGAAGTACCAGGCAAAGGCATCTAGTGAAGTGATATTTGATATCAATGCCATAAAGAAAATGCTGCCTCACCGTTACCCGTTCCTGCTGGTTGATAAGGTCATTGACCTGAACATTGGCAAGCGTATTGTTGGAGTGAAGAATGTCACTATCAATGAGCCGTTCTTCCAGGGGCACTTCCCCCAGAAGCCTGTAATGCCCGGCGTACTAATAATTGAAGCAATGGCGCAGACAGGCGGCTTGCTGATACTTAACTTCTTTGAGAGCTATGAAGGCAAGCTGGCATACTTTACCTCGATAGATAAGGCGAAGTTCCGCAAGCAGGTTATCCCCGGCGACCAGCTGTTCTTTGATGTTGAAGTGACAGACAGGAAGCGCAATATATTCAAGCTGAAGTGCAAGGCTTACAAGAACCAACGGGACTTTTTTTTAAAAGAAAAAAAATATATTGTAACTTTTCATGAAGTATATATGTTAACCTTTATAAGCTTGAATTGAAAAACCAAAAAAATAAATATCAGTTGTATTGTTTGATTAGCCCTGAAACCATCACTCATTCAGGGTACGAAATTCTGCCGTTAGCAACGGCAAAAATAAATGAAAATAAAATCAGCAGGTTATTTTATTTTAAAACTACTGCAATTATAACACGAATACGTTATTATTTATCAAACAAAAACAATTATATTTACTGAACTAATCGGGGGACTAGGAACATGCAGAATATTCGTGAAAAAGAATCACTACATAGTTTAGTAGAAATACTTAACACCAAGAACAAGGAGCTAAGGCTTCTTTACGAGACATCCAGATTTTTCTCTACCACCCTTGATATCAATGAATTGTATGATAAGCTTTTCGAGGTCCTGCTTAACATAGTGGATATGCAGGATATGTTTGTTGCCCGCTTTGATGAAAAAGAGCGCAAGATA
>CAZOAP010000219.1:0-5928 GCA_964577645.1 uncultured Ignavibacteriales bacterium | reverse complement strand
GAAACAAATGGGAATCCCATGATAACACAAATGGGTATCCAGCAGCCACAGGGAAGCATGGAAGGAAAAGAGGCAAGGTTTGGGCCGGTACTTTCATCACTATGGGCAATATCAACTACTGTAACATCAAACGGTTCTGTTAACGCAATGCATGATAGCTTTACGGCGCTATCAGGTACATTTATGATGCTGGGAATGCAGCTCAATGCATTCTACGGCGGTGTTGGTGTAGGTTTTATAAATATGTTCATCTTTATGATAATCGCCGTATTCATTTCAGGGTTAATGGTTGGCAGAACACCTGAATTTTTAGGTAAGAAAATCGAAGTGCGCGAAGTGAAAATAGCAATACTTGTTGCGCTGCTCCATCCGTTATTGATACTTGGCGGAACTGCGCTGGCATCGCATACGTGGATGATAACAGAAAATGTCGGTGATACATTAAAGTGGCTAAATAACCCCGGCTTTCACGGGTTCAGCGAAATGCTGTATGAATTTACTTCGGCTACAGCAAACAATGGTTCAGGGTTTGAGGGACTTGGTGATAACACCGCGTTCTGGAATATTTCAACCGGTATCGTAATGCTATTGGGCAGGTATATACCGATCATCGGACCATTAATGATAGCAGGGCTGCTTTCACAGAAAAAATATATTCCGGAATCATCCGGTACATTAAAGCTTGATTCAGCAATGTTCGGTGTAATGCTCTTTGCCGTAATTCTGATAGTAGGTGCATTGCTTTTTATTCCCGCACTTGTGCTTGGGCCGGTTTCAGAGTATTTAACAATTTTAAGATAAAAGAGAATTTTATATAAAATGAGTAAACATCCCAGAGTATCGAAGCTGTTCCAAAAAGATCTTGTTCTGCAGGCATTAAAGGATTCATTTATTAAGCTGAATCCGAAAGCCATGATAAAAAACCCAGTAATGTTTGTTGTTGAAATAGGTACAGTAATAATGCTTGTAATGAGTTTTTACCTGCTGATAAAACCTGATGCAGTACAGGGAAGCTTTGCATATAATTTATCTGTAACATTAATTTTATTTGTAACCGTGCTGTTTGCCAATTTTGCAGAAGCACTTGCCGAAGCAAGGGGCAAGGCTCAGGCTGATACTTTAAGGAAAACAAGACAGGAAACCCCTGCAAATGTTATTCTGCCGGGAGGTGAAATAGTAAAAGTAATGTCATCTGAACTGAAAAAAGGTGATGTATTTTTAACTACAGCAGGTGAAATTATTGCAACAGATGGCGAAATTATTGAAGGCATTGCAACAATCGATGAATCTGCAATTACTGGTGAATCAGCTCCGGTGATACGCGAAGCAGGCGGCGACCGCTCAGGTGTAACAGGCGGTACAAAGGTACTCACAGATCATATAAAAGTAGAGGTTACAACAGAAAAAGGTGAATCATTTCTTGATAAAATGATAACGCTGGTTGAAGGTGCAAAACGACAGAAAACACCAAACGAAATTGCTTTGACAATACTGCTTTCAGGGTTTACAATAATGTTTTTGATAGTAACTGTTACGCTCCAGCCGTTCGGCAGTTATGCAAATACACCGATAGCAATAGCATCACTGATTTCTTTATTTGTGTGCCTGATACCAACTACAATCGGCGGCTTGCTTTCAGCAATTGGTATTGCAGGGATGGATAGAGCCTTAAGAGCGAATATAATTGCAAAATCTGGCAGGGCAGTTGAAACTGCAGGTGATATTGATACATTGCTTCTTGATAAAACCGGCACAATCACCATTGGCAACAGAAAAGCCACCAATTTTTATAATTGTAACGGTATGCCTGATAGTGACTTTATTAAATATTGTGTACTCAGCTCAATATCAGATGAGACTCCTGAAGGGAAATCAATTATTGAGCTTGCAAGGAAAAGTAATATTGCAGTGAATCTGGATGACCATAAAAATGATACATTTATAAAATTCACGGCACAAACCAGGATGAGCGGTATTGATACGACCGGCGGTATTTCTGTAAGAAAAGGATCAATTGATACTATCCGTAACCTGGTGCAGATAAATGGCGGGGCTATACCTGTTAACATGCAGGAAATTGTTAATGATATTGCAAACAATGGGGGAACACCTCTTGCTGTTGCGGTGAACGGCAAAGCTGCAGGCGTTATCCAGCTTGAAGATATTATAAAGACAGGAATACAGGAACGATTCCAGCGCCTGCGTAAAATGGGTGTTAAAACGGTTATGGTGACGGGTGATAATCCGCTGACTGCAAAATTCATAGCCGGGAAAGCCGGCGTTGATGATTTCATAGCTGAAGCTAAGCCTGAAGATAAGATGAATTATATTAAGACCGAACAAAAAGCCGGTAAGCTGGTTGCAATGATGGGTGACGGCACCAATGACGCTCCCGCACTTGCCCAGGCTGATGTTGGTGTTGCAATGAACTCCGGTACACAGGCAGCAAAGGAAGCAGGTAATATGGTCGATCTTGATAATGATCCCACAAAACTGATAGAGGTAGTTGAAATAGGCAAACAGCTTTTGATAACACGCGGTGCTTTGACAACATTTTCAATTGCCAATGATGTTGCCAAGTATTTTGCGATAGTACCTGCACTCTTTATCGCATCGATCCCGCAGCTGCAGGTGCTCAATATCATGGGGCTCACTTCGCCGTCATCAGCAATTCTTTCTGCGGTGATATTTAATGCAATAATTATCCCGGTACTTATTCCGCTGGCATTAAAGGGTGTAGCATACCGTCCGTTAGGTGCAGAAAGCCTTCTTGCAAGGAATCTGCTTATATACGGACTCGGCGGCGTTATTGTTCCGTTCATTGGCATCAAAATAATTGATGTACTTCTGACAATTTTAAAATTAGTGTAAATAAATAAAATGCTGAAGAATTTAAAAAGCTCGTTAATTTTAACAGTAATACTAATTGTTATGTTTGGTGTTATTTATCCCCTAATTGTATATGCAATTGGTTTAACAGTTCCAAACAGCTCAGTAGGCTCACCAATAGTTAAAAATGGAAATATCATAGGATTTGAAAACGTGGGTCAAAGCTTCACTGGTGATAAATATTTCTGGGGAAGGCCTTCTGCAGTAAATTATAATGCAGCTTCAACAGGAGGCTCAAACAAAGGACCCACGAACCCGGATTACCTGATTGAAGTACAGGCAAGAATTGATACTTTCCTCGTACACAACCCGGGTATTAAGAAGGAAGAGATACCCTCTGACCTTGTAACGGCATCAGGCTCAGGAATTGATCCAAATATTACACCCCGATCTGCTTACATTCAGGTAAAAAGAATATCTGCAGCAAGAAATATCCCTGAAGCTAAGGTAAAGGCTTTGGTTGATTCATGCATCGAAAATACAATACTTGGAATGCCTGTTGTAAATGTTTTAAAACTGAATTTAAAACTTGAAGAATTAAAATAAATAAACATATGATCACATTAAAAATGAAAAATCATGATAATGATCAATATGAACTGCTGGCAGAAATGCTGCCGATAATTGTTACAATACTGGGTTTAATTGTTGTTCTGTTACTATATTTTATGTATGACTGAATTAGTATTTACAGTAATTGGAATCAAAAAGTAGCTTTAAAGCTAATAAAAATTAAGATATTATAGTTACTCCGCCAGTGTAAATATGGGCGGAGTTTTACCGTTTATATATGGTTAATCCGCATGATCTGAAATATGATGCCACAGGGCAGAATTTTTACCAGCTTATTCAAAAAGGCAGGCGGGGCAGCTTTAAAATTTATATCGGACTTGCCGCCGGGGTTGGTAAAACTTACCGCATGCTTCAGGAAGCACACCAGCTGATAGCAAAAGGTATAGATGCAGCAATAGGATATATTGAAACCCATGGAAGAGCTGAAACAGAAAAGCTAGTGCAGGGAATTCCTGTGATACCGAGAAAACATATTTACTATAAAGGCAAAGAGCTTGAAGAAATGGATATTGATTCCATTTTACTGCGCAGACCCGAAGTTGTAATTGTCGATGAGCTTGCACATACTAATGCACCGGGTTCACGGAACGAAAAGAGATACCAGGATGTGGAAGAGCTGCTGAACAACGGAATAAATGTAATAAGCGCACTGAACATTCAGCATATAGAAAGCCTTAACACTGTTGTTGAAAGTATTACAAAGATAAAGGTAAGCGAAACTGTACCAGATAAGATATTTGGACTTGCCGATGAGGTTGTGAATATTGATCTTACTGCCGATGAGCTTATACAAAGGCTAAAGGATGGAAAGATATACAAGAGCGATAAGATACAGTCAGCACTTACAAATTTCTTTAAACGCGAGCATTTGCTGCAGCTTAGGGAGCTTGCCCTGCGTGAAGTTGCAAATGCTGTTGAAAAGAAAATAAACATGGAGGTCACACAATACGATAAAGCGCGTGATGAAGTTATACTTGTGTGTATGGGGGATGATCCCGAAAAGAATGAGAAGATAATACGCCGCAGTGCAAGGATAGCAGAAAGATTTGACCTGAAATGGTTCACCCTTTATGTTGATACACCTGAGAATTCCTTTGAGAATATCGATCTTAAGCTGCAGCGATTCCTTATAAACAATTTTAAGATGGCAACAGAGCTTGGAGGGATAAGTGAGAAGGTAAAATCAACTGGAATAATAGAAGGCATACTTGATTTTGCGCGTGAAAAAGGTATAACCAAAATAGTACTTGGCAAGCCTGCAAAAAAAGGTTATTTAAAGAAAATGGTCACAACATCAATAGTAGATAAGCTGATAGAAAAAGCCGCTAAAGAAGAACAGGAATATGATATTGAAATTATTGCGTAAAAATTATTCATTATAATTATGAAGATAAAACTTAAAACACTCTTTCTGCTGGGATACCTGCTGCCCGGAATTATTGTGCTTATACTGGGTGCCACGGGTATTTATTTCATAGAAAAGCTTTCCTCAACCCCGGATAAAATACTGAAGGATAACTATGGCAGTATACTTGCAGCACAGAATATGATAGATGAGCTGGATAATATGGATAATGCAATCATTACTTATGTTTCAGGCAAGCCGGATAAGAGCATTGCTGATTCACTTTTTGCTGCAGCCAGAAGGAAATATTTCAGCAACCTTACGCAGTGTGAAGGAAATATCACAGAGCCCGGTGAAACTGAAATGCTTGCCGGTATCAGGAAGCTTTCAGAGAAATATGTAATGACATTTGAGGGCAAAAGGGAAATTTTTACTGATATTGCCGTATATGATACACTCATTTCACCGCAGTATGCCGGGCTTAAGAAATCATGTTACGGGCTGCTTAACTTAAACCATAAAGGGATGCTTTCACGCCGTGATGAAACAGTAAAGGTTTCAGAAAGTGCTGAGCTTTATATGCTTGTGATATCAGGGATATCGCTTATCATAGTATTTATAGCTGTGTTTAAAGTGCCCGGGCTGGTTGTAAATCCTATAAATGAATTCACACAGAAGGTAGAAGCTATTGCCGCCAAAAAGTATTCTGAGCGGGTGGAAGTAAGTTCAGATAATGAGCTTGGCAAGCTGGCTGTATCATTCAATAATATGGCGGGCAAGCTTGAAGAGTATGACAAGAGCAATATTGAAATGCTGATAGCGGAAAAGAAGCGCGCTGAGGCAATTGTAAAGAGCATGATAGATGGTATTATAGTGCTGAATGAAAAACATGATATAATACTTGTAAATAACATTGCTGCGGAACTGCTTGGCATTACCGAAAAAGATCTTCTTGGTAAAAATATGGACGATATTTCTCATTACAACAGCCTGGTAAAGAACCTGACCGATGAATTTACAGGCAGGAGCGGTGAAAAAGGTAACCTGAAATATATCAGGATTGTTTTCCGTGAAAGGGAAGAGTATTTCCTTAAGGAAATTCTGAATGTATCCGATGAAAC
>CAZOAP010000218.1:0-5940 GCA_964577645.1 uncultured Ignavibacteriales bacterium | reverse complement strand
GCAAACATAAGCTTGGCACTACAAAACGCGGTATAGGTCCTGCATACTCAGATAAAGTAAGCTATAACGGAATCAGGGTTTACGACCTGCTTAATTGGAGTGATTTTGCAGAGAAGTTCCGTTTCCAGGCAAAGATAAAGAACAAGATATTAAAGACTTTTGGTGTAAAACCGATCAACATCAGCTCTGCCTTAACAAAGCTTAAAAAGCAGCGCACAAGAATACTGCCTTACGTTAAAGATACTTTCGAAATATTAAATGATGCTGTACTTCAGCGAAAGAAAATACTTTTTGAAGGTGCTCACGGTATTATGCTTGATCTTGACTGGTCACCCTACCCTTTTGCAACAGCCTCAAATACTGTTGTAGGCTCAGTTAATACCGGTTCAGGATTGCCTGCAAATAACCTTACCAATGTTATTGGAATAGTAAAAGCATTTACATCCCGCGTTGGTGAGGGTCCTTTGCCTACAGAGCTGCATGGCAGGCTGGCTGAATCGATCAGGGAGCGCGGCGGTGAATACGGTACAACTACCGGCAGACCCCGCAGAATAGGCTGGCTTGACCTGGAAGCTGTCAGGTTTTCATGCAGGATAAATAATGTAAAAGAAATAGTAATAACAAAGCTTGATATTTTAAGCGGTCTGCTTGAGCTTAAAGTCTGCATTGGCTATATAATGAACGGAAGAAAGCTTCATTATTCAGATTGCGGATATAAAGAGCTTGCAAAAGTTAAGCCTGTATACAGGAAATTTTCGGGGTGGATGGATGATGTTTCCGGTATAAGGAAATTCAGCAAGCTGCCAAAAGAATGCAAAGAATACCTGAATTATATCAGTAAATTCCTTGGAGTGAAGATAAAATTCGTTTCTGTTGGTGCTGAAAGAAATGCAAACGTAAAGTTTTAAGGTAAATATAATAATAAAAAAAGCCTCAGATATTGCTATCTGAGGCTTTTTGTTTTTCTAATTATTACTTATTGCTTATTTTTACTGCTTTAAAGAATCCGCCTTCATTACCAGAACCTCTGAAAGTTGAGTAATACCAGCTTCCTTCAAGATTTCCGCTCTTAACATTAGCGTTAATGAAAACATTCGCATCTGCTATCCTGGGGTTAGTGTTAATGTTAATGAATTTTTTCGATTCATTGTAATACCCTGATAGCGGTCCGCCGTTTAATGTACCCAAGCCATGATAGCTTGTATCGGCTGTAATTTTACTTACAGTATAACTGCCGGCTACAATAAAATCATCCTTAGAATCCTTTTGTACATTAAATGTATCAAGCATCATCTGCCCTTCAACCAGCACAGTGCCGGAGCTATCGCTTAATGTATATGAATATTTTCCTTTCTTGATAGAAAGTGATTTCTCGCTATCGCTGCCTGAGCATGAATTAAGAACTAAAACAAATACTATTGATAAAATTGCTATTATTTTCATTATTTCACCAACACCATCTTTTTAATTTCTGAATAGACCGAGTTATTATCTTTATTCACATCAAGCTTATAGAAATAAACTCCCGATGACATATTATATAATGATGCATCAAAGTTATATGAAAACTCTCCGATAGCATAAAATTGTCCGTTTATAAGTGAAGCAACTTCCCTGCCCGCTGCATCATACACCTTCAGGTTAACAAAGCCATCCTGCGGTAAAGCAAAGCTTATCCTTGTTGAAGGATTGAACGGATTTGGGTAATTCTGCCTTAATGAATAAGCTACTGGGGCTTCTGATGAATTGATAGGATTATCAATACATAGTGCCTGATTGTATCTCAATCTTATTGTATCGCCAGGTAACGGACCAAAGCCTAATAAGAAGTTAATCGCACCGTTCAGGTGGCAATAACTCATTATAGTACCGTTATTGTTTGGTCTTGTTCCAACAACACAACCGCCTTCTGACTGTACACATGAGTCTATCTGTCCGCTTACCGTTGGCCATACGCAAGCCTGCGTATGTGATGAACCGAAATTATGGCCTGTTTCATGCGCCATAACTTCAACTGACCATGAGTAAATAGGAACATTATTATAAGTATTTTCAAGCTCTATGAATGCATATCTGCCTGACTGGCTGCCGGGCTCATATGACTGGCAAAGAACGTTAACCCACGCAATAGCACCCTGTACAGGTGTGCGTGTAGATAAAAGCTGTGCAAGGTTACCGCCACCCAGAATATTATTTTTGGTAGCTGTGCCAAATGCCAGTAAAATTTCTTCAGTTTGACTGGTATTATAAGTTCTGTAAGGATCAGGTGAGGTATATACATCAATTTGCGATGCCAATTGAAGATTTAAAGTTTCATTATTATATAATAAGTTTTCCTGGTTGAAAACCGCTGTTACATAGTTAACCACATTCTGCTGGTTACTTCCTTTATCAAGATACATCTGGTAATCGCAAACGTAATACATTCTAACAGGATTGGTAGTTGATGATGTGCTTGGATTTGGGGTGACATTATTATTCGGATTATCCCTGTAATACTTCCCTAAACCGCCTTCAACACCGCAGTTAAATTCAAAATCTTTCATAAGGTTTCTATCATTGTAATATATATATTCACTGTTATCGTTTTCAAGATGTCCGAGGTTATAAGTACCTTCTTCAGTGCTTATTATACCTATTACTTCATTTTCGAAAACGCTTACTGCGGCAAGTGATCTATCATTACCTTTTATGATACCCTGGTAATAAAGTCCTTTTTTATATAATTCAGATCTTCCGTCAGATGTTACAATTTTAAAATTATCAGGTATAAAATTAACCTGGCAAAGCTCAAGCTCAACATTCCCGTTCACACCGGGAATATTCATTGTGATATTCTGTGAATTTTTTCCCAACAGGCTTATAAGTGCAGCCCTGTTTATGCTGAAAAATGATGCGCTTCTTACAGCTGTATTCAATAAATGAGAATTATCAGCTGCGCTTTGTTTAAAAAGGCTAACTGATTCAAAGTTGGAACCGTTTTTCCTGTTTTTAACAAGCTCACTTGCAGTATTCTTATATTTATCTGCTGTGGTTTCCGGTTTTGTTACAGTAGTATTTTCGGTATTATTGAATGCTGTAAAAGCAAAAACAACAATACAAAGAAATAAAACCGTAAATATTATATTTATTCTGTATGTTTTTTTCATATATATATTTATTTTATTATTTCAGATGAATTATGAATTACAGCATTCTTATCAGATTTAACGTTGTTATCAGCATTTTTCTTATCTGAAATTCCGCTTGTGTAATAAAGCAGCCTGTTATTGTTTACACCCGTAAGTACAAGCTCATTGTTCTGTGTAAAACTTACCTCGTACTGCATACCTGAAGATGTGTAGGTCAATGTAGCACCTGATACAGTGTAATCCCTGTCTATTGCGGTCTGGTTGGGACACTGCAATGTTGCTGTACCGCCTGTCTGATTGGGATAAGTAACTGTTTCCCCGGGACAGATATCCAGTGTTGTGCCGGCATTGTATATAAGGGTCCATGAACCCTGTATATTGCCTGTTGGAGGCTGTGTTATTACGTTTATTACATCTTCACAATCAGAGCCTAAAAAAGGCAATGCTGCAAGAAATAAAACCGTAATAATGCGGATTGTAACAATTTTACTCATTTTTTTCATTATTTTAAGTTTAATTTTACTTTAAATATTACTTTAAATATAGTTATAGATTATTTAATTCACAATAAGTTACACAAATATTTACAATTTTTCAGCCACTACAGTGTTAACAATTCCCAGGAAGTTATTCTTACATTTAAGTAATTTAAATCCGTTTTGTTCCAGAATTTCTGAATACTGCCGGGTAGTGATGAAATTATCCACGGATTCAAACAAATAACTGTATGCATATTCACTTTTAGCTATAGTATTACCCAATTTTGGCAGTATTTTTTCAAAATAAAGCCTGAAAGACTTATTTGCTATGTTAGGCCTCAATGGTTTAAACATTTCAATTGTAAGAAACTTTCCACTTTTTGCCAATACCCTGGAAATTTCTTTAACACATTCGTTTAAATGTTCAAAATTACGCACTCCAAAGCCAATTCCGCAAAGCTCGAAAAAGTTATCTTTAAACGGTAAATGCTCAGCTTCTGCCTTTACTGTCTGATTAATATTGTTTGGCAATTTTTCTTTATCAATCTTCAGCATACCAAAAGAAAGATCAGCAGAGAATATTTTCTCTGGTTTAAGTTTCAGGAACTCCATCCCAAGATCACCTGACCCTGATGCAAGATCCAGAATATTACTGTAATTATCAGAGAGTGTCGCTAAATACTTAACGGCACTTTTTCTCCACCTGTTATCCTGGTATCCGCTTAAAATATGATTAAGCTTGTCATATGTCGGTGATATTTCATCGAACATATTACCAATAAACTGTTTATTTTTAGTATATTTCATTTAACTATCTGGTGTCTATTCCCCTTCGTTCTTAAAAAACTATTTTGCGAGGAGCAAAGAACAAAGCAATCTTATATAAGAAATCCATACAAATAGATTATATCTTATTGCAGAAATAATTAGTTTTAACAAATATTAAATTAATTATTTGAACCTAAGCGATGTAATGGGATTAAGCCTTGAAGCCATATAGGAAGGGATAACTGTTACCAAAATACTCAGTAAAACAGCTATAATTGTGATCGTTGCACCGATATTCAGGTCAATTTCCAGCGGAACAGAGGTCATGTAATATATCTCAGGTATTTTTATCAGATTATATTTAAGCTGCAGGAAACATAACCCATAGCCAAGAATATTACCTAATATTATACCTGCTATTGAAATAAACATTCCCTGGAAGAAAAATATCTTAATGATATCAAAATTCTTCGCACCAAGTGACTTTAATATGCCAATTGTCTCAGTCTTTTCAAGTACTAACATAAGCAAAAAGCCAATAATATTTATCGCTGCAACTATAATGATAAGGCCAAGAACTATCGGGATAGGTTCTTTTTGCAGCTCAACCCAGGTAAAGAGTCCTTTATATATCTGGAATACATTCCTCGCATTATTATTTGGATAATCAACCCTGGCTTTAATTTCATTGGATACTTTTTTGATCTTGTTAATATCAGTCAAAAATACTTCAACTCCGGTTACGTAAGGTCCCATACTAAAGAGCTTACCTGCATCCTTTAATGATACGTAAAGCAGAACATCATCGTATTCCTTTAAACCGGATTCATATATTCCCGCAACTTTAAATTCTTTTACTGTTGGTGTATTAACAGCTGATGGGATACCTACAGTTGCTATTATGAATATTTTACTGCCAGATGTTATACCAAGCTTTTCAGCAAGCTTATTGCCTACCACTATGTTTGATATTGATGAATCTATTTCGCCAAGTATACCTGAACCGCTTATTATCCTCCTCTGAGATGCAAAAACACTGTCTTCATTACGGACACCTTTGATAATAATACCCTCAGTTCGGTCCTTAAACTTAATCACAGCTTCCCTTTGAATAAATGGGTGGGCTTTATCAACATATAAGCCGTTTTCTGGATCTTTCAGCTGTGCTATAACAGTATTATAATCCGCAATCCCCTCTTTTTTGAATGAAGTGACCTGGATATGTGATGATAGAGCAATGGTTTTTTCTGTAATTTCTTTTTCAAACCCGCCGAGTACTGAAACAGCAATTATAAGTGCAGCTACACCAATGGCAATTCCCGTAATAGAAATAAGCGTAATAAAGGAAATAAAGCTTGATTCCTTTTTTGATCTTAAAAATCGCTTTGCCAGGTATAAATTTATCAATGTATAATATATCTTTAAATTTTTAGGTGTCGCAATTAAACTACATATTGAGAAAACATCCTACGACTCAAATGCCTGTAGCGGTGTAGCAATCAGGATGAAGTGTTTTTGTCATGCAGAATTTATTACTTTAAAAACCGCTTGTCATGCTGCTA
>CAZOAP010000217.1:3999-6093 GCA_964577645.1 uncultured Ignavibacteriales bacterium | reverse complement strand
GATACACGGAAATCTGAAAAGAACATGAGCCCTTTTTGGGATGTTAAGTATCCGTCATAATCTACAAACACGTATTCAAACCTGCTTCTTACACGGAAGGTTTTAAAGATATCATAATCGAACTGTATCCTGTAGTTCTGCTGTCCCCTGTCGTATATCTTATCTTCTTCAAAGCCGTTATTGTTAACTATCGTAGTTACATCTTCCTTTGTCTCATTCTTATACTTTGTGTATATGGTAAGATTGCGGTTGATGTTCCACTGTGCATAGGTCATAAAATCTTTTCCTGTTGTTGGTACGGGATTGTAAAATGTTGCATAGGGAAATTTATACTGGTCAAAATATGCATTAATAATTGCAAACTTACCAAGCTTAAACCTTATACCTGAGTATATCCCGAACTCATTCTGCGAAGTTCCGCTCTGCTCGCCAAAACCGTATGAATGCAGCATAATAAAATTCTTTGGGTAATTCCTTACCATGAAGATAAGATCAGCCAGCTTAAAGAACAGGAATTTTACGCCGGTAACTCCGCCAACAATATCAGTATAGCTTCTTGCCCATTCACCGAATATATTAACATTTTTAATGACAACATCATAATCAACACCAAGTGCATTTGATTTTGTGCCTGAAAAATCATACAACCCCTTATATTCAAAAGGCTTGTCGTATTCAGAATTATAATACGTTAAACCTATTTTGGTTGTACCAAAGAATTTTGATTCATAGAACAGCCTTCCGCCGTACAATCTTTCTTTGCCTGTGTTCTGCCTGTCAATTTCTGATTGTGTCCTGTGATAACCGTCAATGTAATCTGAAGATAACTGGTTAAGCGTAGTATCAATAGAGGCATCAATACTGTTGTTTGAATAAAATCCGAACAGGCTCAGGTCGCCGATTGCTGTCGGAAGTTTTACTTTCCCTGCAAAGCCGCGGAAGTACTGAACTTCATTAACTGAATTGTATGAATCGATATCATCACCTTTTTTCTTGATACCGCTTACAGCATCACTGCTTTTAGAAAAAGAATATGAACCCCAGAGTGTAATACCCTGCCCGAATTCCAGGGTATAATCACCGGCCAGCAGCTGATTAAGTATTAAATGAGATTTCAGCTCTGCAAAACCTCCAACATGGTCAGCCCAGTTAAGCTCACCCGGATCTTTTTCAGCAAGCAGGCTTGCGGTGAATATATAGCTGCCTGCAGTATATCTTGCAAGCAGGCGGTTATAGAATTTAGGCCGCGGACCGAGGTATTTAACCGGTTCAAGATATCCCCTGCTTGGCTGCAGGTCATTGGAAAACCTTGTTCTTAATTCAAATTTTAAGTTATTGAAGAATCCTTTTTTTGTATCTTTTATCTTCTGAATAACGCCAAAATCATCTTTAACAAAATCAACTTTTGAATTCTTAACTATAACATACTTATTAATTTTATTAAAAGTATCATCATCTATACCATCTACAAATCTAAGCTCGGCTATTGTAAGGAACTTACCGTTCTTTGTTCTGAATTCTAATATCTTTGTTGCAATGATTGCATCAATGTAGGGTACTTTCTGCAGCTCATTTGATGTTGCTGAATTTATATCAACAGGGTTTGATTCAAGATATAAAAGCTGGTCAAGCAATTTAGAGTCCTCAGCATCTTCGGTCTGGCTTTCAAGCAGCATTTCTGTGTTCCTGTCATCAGATGCATCAACAGTATCGCCGGTTATTTTAATGCTATCCTTTAATACCGAAATTGAATCCTTATTTTGCGAAAACAAGGGAATATTGCACAAAATAATGAATAATATTACCGCGGAATATTTAATAGATTTACCCAAATTTTGATATTATGAACTATAAATATAGAAATAATTTAATAAAGGTATTATAACTTTAATTACCCATAAATTAATACATAAATTCTTGTCATGCTGCTACGCCTGCCAAAGGCATGGAACTTGGTTCAGCATCTCGCTTTGATTAATCATATCAGAAAAACTTGTACTTTGCAGAGTCACTTCGCCTTCTGTAGGACTCTGAAAATGTATAAATCAGAACACTGATTGCACTGATTTTAACGGATTATCGCTGATAATCTCT
>CAZOAP010000217.1:0-3899 GCA_964577645.1 uncultured Ignavibacteriales bacterium | reverse complement strand
AAGGACTCTGCAAATTGATATGAATCCGTACTAATCAGCAGCATCTGTGTCATCCGTGTCCCGTACTTTGCAGAGTCTCTTCGCTTCCTGAAGGACTCTGCAAACATATAAATCAGAACACTGATTGCACTGATTTTAACGGATTATCGCTGATAATCTCTTCCGTACTTTGCAGAGTCTCTTCGCTTCCTGAAGGACTCTGCAAATTGATATGAATCCGTACTAATCAGCAGCATCTGTGTCATCCATCTTCTAATTTATGCTGGGTGAGGTAAGTTGGCAAAAAAAATCCTGACAGCTTTAAAAGACTGTCAGGATCTGAGAAATATAATATTAAGTATTACTTTACCAGCATCATTTTCTTTGTTTCTTTAAATGAGCCTGCTGATATTGTATAAAAATAAATACCGCTTGTCAGCTTTGATGCGTCATAATCTATGGTATAATTGCCGGCATCAAAATCACCGTTTGCAAGAAGCGTAACTTCTCTGCCAAGCATATCATAAACAGCAAGCTTTACAAATGATCGTTCAGGGATGCTGAAATTAATATTTGTCACCGGGTTAAACGGGTTAGGATAATTTTGCGAAAGCGCAAAACCTGTTGGTATACCGGTGTTGTTATTATTTATACCTGTCGGAAAGTATGAGCCCTTACCCACATTCATAACTTCCCTGTTGTTATCATTCTGTATGAATGCAATTGTAACAATAGAAGTATCCTTCCAAACAGGGTCAACTTTATATGTGAACACAAACTGCTGGTTGCCTGCAAGTCCGTTGAAAGTTGTTCCTGCAGTATTCGGAAATGCTTTTCTGAATACATGCTCAAACACAGATTCACCATTGCTGCCCGGAGGTGTCGTGTATATAACCCATTTTTCAATAGCCATAACTCTCAGCTTGTAATTCCCCGAAGGCAGGTTTGAAGGGAGGTTAATATTCACAGTTGCCCTAATGGAATCACCAGTAATACGCTGGTCAACAACGGTAATAGTTAACGGCGCACTGATACCAAGCCTGCCATAGAATGCATTATTGAAATTTGTCATATTGAAAGGCCATACATCATTCACAATGCCATCAACATTAAGCCAGGGAACAGCATTAATGCCGTAATAAGTGCTGTAGCGTTCAGCGCTTTGAGTTGGGTTGTGTGAATACATCGGGTCAATACCCGGAAAGCTTGAATGATATTTTATACCAATTATTGAATCACCCTTGGCATCCATGTAAGCTTTTAGGAACGGATTGTTTGCTGCACAGGGTCCGCATGAAGCATTAGTGGCTTCTTCAAAGAGTACTTTTCTTATGAATTGAGAATTGGAGGATGAAATCAATAAACCGAGCATTAAGAAAACAAGTAAATAGTTTTTCATCTTATTGTTTGATTAATTAAAAAGAATGCGGCTGTTAAGCCGTTTATAAAAATTAAGCATAGTTACCTTTCAATAGTAAAGAAATTATTTAATGAACCTAAGAGACAAGGTGATGAGAAACCTTCGTTATTTCACCAGTCTGTCATAGCCACCATGCTAGAGCAGGCAGGAATTTCAAAAGTAACTTCGTTACTTTATCAACATCATTTTCTTTGTATCAGTAAAATCATTGGTTACTAACGAATAGTAATAAGCTCCGCTTGAAAGTTCTGACCCGTCAATTTCAGCATTATATGAACCGGCTTTCATAAAGCCATCAGCATATATGCCAACAACCTGGCCCATTGAATTATAAATTCTCAGGCTTACATAACTATCCTTTGACAAGGAAAACTTTATATGCGTTACCGGGTTAAACGGATTTGGGTAATTCTGTGAAAGCGAATAAGCATCCGGCAACTGTGTCCCGGTTTGGGAAATCCCAACCAGCTCTGAAACTTTTTTTGAAATACTCTGCCCGACTTCACTCACGTAAAGACCCTGGGGATTATCCTTATAAATAATTACATTCATTGTGCAGTTTTCAGGGATCCATTGGTTATCAATAGTTGTGGCAACAGTCTTGGAAATTGTCTGGTTTGCATTCCACGTACCGGTATTTACATTTTCGCCATTGGGATTATTCGCTACTGTTCTTGCTATCCACTTGTGTACATAGTCGTTATGATATCCGGGCGTTCCGCAGCCTGAATAAAAATTCTGCGGGTAAACAACATTATCTTCAGTTAAAACATATACTACTTTATACTGGTCAGGTAAGTTTTGTAAAGCTGTAGCATTAACTGTCACGCTTAAAGATCTTGTTACCGGGTCATAGCTGCTTGAGCTTACTGATACATTTATCACAGTATTTGGTGAAGATGTATATCTTGCAGCCGCAAAAATAGACCATACGTCATATGTGATATATTCAATGTTATTGTTCCCAGGGTGATTTCTTCTATCAAATATACCTGTTGGATAAGCTTCAAAACCCAGCATTGTCCTGATTGAGTACCCATTAAAATATTGCCACGGATCAGTGCCGCCGTGATACGCTATTACAATAGTATTTGGATAAACAGCCAGTATCTGCTCGGCAGCTGCATCACCGCAAGGGCAGGACCCGCACCATGTACCTGTACAGAATTCCAGAACCATTCTTCTGGGTTCAGAATTCGAACTCTGTATGAATAACAAAGATAAAAAAATAACAATGAGTAAAAAAGCCTTCTTAATCAATATTCTCTCTCAAGTTTAAAATTAACAAAAGAGCGGGCTATAATATCCCGCTCTTAATTGGTTAATAATAATTTTCAGAATGACCCATTTAACAGGTTATACAATATAAAATTTTTTATACCAATAATTATCAAAAACAAGCAGTAAGTTACTGCGTTATTTTACCAACATCATTTTCTTTGTTTCAACAAAGCTGTTAGTTCTTAATGTATAGAAGTAAATTCCGCTTGGTAAATTTGATGCATCAAAGGTAATATTATATGTACCTTTTTGCTGGTTACCATCTACCAGTGTTTTAACTTCTTTTCCAAGCATGTCATAAACCTTCAGAGTAACAAAACTGTTCTCAGGCATCGAAAACTTTATGTTGGTTACCGGGTTAAACGGGTTTGGATAGTTCTGTTTCAGCTCAAATGATGATGGTGTTTCGTTGATATACGGTTCAATACCAACCAGCATACCGGGTCTGCCTGCATTTAAAATGGATTTATCAGCATCATTCTGGATGAAAGCCATTGTATATAATGTTGAATCCTGCCAGGTTGGTTCCCTGTAATATGTGAACACAAAGCTCTGGGTTCCGGTAGTATTAGCTATAACTGTTCCGGTTGAATTAGGATATGATCTTCTGAATACATTTCCAAAAACTGTTTCGCCGTTCGTTCCGGGAGGTGATGAATAAACTACCCAGCGCTCAACAGCCATTACCCTCAGGTTATAAGTACCGGTTAATGCTGATAAGTTTGTAACTGTAACAGTGGCTCTTATTGAATCAGAACCAATCCTTGTATCCTGTACAGTAACACTAGTACTTGAAGTTGAGGTTGTGTATGTATTATACAATATAGACATATTGCTGTAAGGGAATGGTGAACCGACATAATAATGTATACCCTGCATATATGCAGCCGGTACAGCATTTATTCCGTAATAATACCTTCTGTCATATGATTGAGTAGGATTTGCCAGGTACATCGGGTCATTACCCGGTGCAGGCCAGCCAACGTGATATGAAACACAAATTAATCCATTCCAGTTAGCCTGTATCCATGCTTTTAGCTGCGGATTGTTTGATGCACACGGTCCGCAGGTTGAGCTTGTCCAGTTCTCAAACAGAACTGTTTTTGGTGCCTGTGAATAAACTGTAATGGAGGAAATGATAACGGCGATTACAATTAGTAACTGCTTTTTCATTGAAGTACCCTCACTTATAAAAATAAATTATTTAAAATATATTGAG
>CAZOAP010000216.1:0-6154 GCA_964577645.1 uncultured Ignavibacteriales bacterium | reverse complement strand
TATTTATTTAATTGAACCGTTGTCATAAATTTCTTTTTTATCAGACCATTTTTAAAAGCCAAAGTATATAGACGAGTGCCAGTACAAAAAAAACAATTGTCATAGCAAGCCTGAATTTAAATCCCGGTCTCAGCTCACCCGGCGGTGTTTCATCATATTTTTTATCACTCATAATTTTAAATTAGTATTAACCTGCTTTCCTTGCCTGTTTATTTTCTTCTGATTCATTTTCAATTATACCTACAACCTGCATCCATTTATGATCAGGCAGGGTTTCTATTTTCATGCCTAAACGTTTTAATACAGCCATTGATGGGTTATTATATAAGTGTGTAATACCCACTATCCTGTTTAATTTCAGCTTTGCAAAGCCGTAATCAATCAGCGCTTTTGCTGCTTCATGTGCAAATCCCCGGCACTGGTAATGAGAAGAAATTGCAAAAAATACGCCAACTTCCGGGTAGTTCTGTTCAGTTTCCTTTGCATCTGCAATATAACGGTAATAGGGAACAAGTCCGAGCGGTGCAAGCACTGGAACAAATCCGCATGTACCTATTAGCTGCAGTGTATCCTTAAGCACAATGGCATGATCACCGTAAGGTGGATTTAAAAGCATCCTGTTCTGTTCATACCCCTGTATGGTCCAGTCCAGCCATTTTTTCCTCTGGCCAATTGAGGAATCCTGCTGAAGCGAATCGATGAACTTCAGCTCAACATCAAGTATCCTGTAAATTTCACCAAGATCTGCCGGGCGGAACTCCCTGATTATAAGTCTTTCTGTTACTATTGGTTTCATATATTATTAATGTTTGCAAATTACAAAAATATTGTTTAATGAACAATGAGTCTGCCTTTGGCAGATTTCGTATCGCAAGGCGATACTCAACAATGAGTAATATGTATTGTTCAATAAAACTTTATTTCAATTGGTAACTTATAATAATACTATATAATTTCAATTTTTTAATTTAATATTTTTCTCCATTTTACGTGATGTTAAATTCCTTCAGGAAGAAATATCCCGCTCTCACCGCACTTATTCCGCTTATTGCGGGCATAGCAATAAGCTATTACCTGAAGTTTAATCTTTCATTTCTGCCTGAGTGGCTTTTTATTTCAATTTTAATTGCACTCGTAGTCTTTATTTTTGTATTATATCCCAAATCTATTAAAAGTGAGCTGTACTTTTTTCCTTATATCATGTTAATCCTTTTTTTCGGAATATTTTCATTCCAATACAGGTTTTACAAAAGTGATCCGGATAATGTTTCACTTAAAATTAAAGGGCAGCTAAGCAATTCAGTTGTAAAAGGTACTATTACTGAACAGCCCGATATTAATGAAGAGCGTATCAGGCTTTTGATCGGGGTAAGCTGGCTGAATGATTCACCTGCTGATGGGAATTTACTTGTAACAGTTTATAAAAATAAATTCAAAGAAGATGAACTAAAGAATCTGAGATATGGCGATATAGTTGAAGTTAAAGGCAAAGCAGGTGAGCTGCCAAATGAAAGAAATCCTGGTGAATTTGATTACGGCAAATACCTGAAGATGCATGGTATTGAAGCAGTATTTACATCATACGGATTTGAAAATATTTCGCTCTCGGGTCATAATGACCCCAATATATTCCAGTCATATGTAATTATCCCGGTTAAGGAATATTCCATAAAAACCATCGATGAACTAATTGGCGGGCAGGAAGGGGAGTATCTTAAAGGGCTGTTGCTAGGTGAAAAAAGCAATATCTCTAAAGATATGAAGCAGAACTTCATCAATGCAGGGGTTGCGCATATAATTGCTGTCTCTGGACTCAATGTTGCATATGTAATCCTTATTCTCTGGGGTATACTGATCTTCATCCCTATTAAATATGCATATAAAGTTCTTATTACCATTGCATGCCTTTTGTTCTATATGGATCTTACCGGTAATACTCCATCAATAGTAAGGGCTGTCATAATGGCATCTATATTCCTAATTGCGCAATTGGCTGAGCGTAAGCCCAACAGCTATAATATTATATCCTTTGCAGCACTTGTAATTCTGGTTATTGACCCAAGGCAGTTGTTTGATGCAGGTTTTATACTTTCCTTTTCGGCTCTTCTTTCAATAATAATCATTTATCCGGTTTTTGAAAAATGGCTAAATTCTATTACGTGGTATAAAGCACTGGATAGCAAAAAATATTCCGCCAAAGCATTTAAAGGAACAGTATCGCTGTTTACCGGCACACTTGCTGCACAGCTGGGGACTCTCCCTATCACAGCAATTATGTTCAAAAAAGTATCCATTGTATCGCTTGCGGCAAACCTGTTTGCTATACCGCTATCAAATATTTCGCTTGCTATCGGCTTCATAATGGTACTTGTTTCGCCTATATCTGTTTGGGTTGCCTCAGTATTTGCCTCGGTAAATTCAGCATTGCTCTACCTGCAGATAAGCCTTATCGAAATTTGCGCTAAATGGGATTACTCTTTTGTTGAAACATATTTTGTTGATTCTGTATTATTTATTTTCTATTATATAATACTTGTGCTGATATTAACTCTTACTATTAAAAATTACAGGATAAGGCTTGTAATTATTTTTCTGCTGATATTTAATTTTGTTGTATGGAAGGACGTATCAAATAAGACAAGTGAAGCTGAATTGACATTTCTTTACACAGGTTCATCTAACTGCACGCTTATCAAAATGCCGGGCGGCTCAACAGTTATGATAAATGCCGGTACATCAAGTGATAAGTATACTTTCGCAGGCAGAAGTGTTATACCATACTTAAAATCAAACTCAATAGGTAGTATCGATCTGCTTGTGATGAACACACTTGATAAAAATGAATTCCGAAACCTCTTATATCTTGTAAATAATTTTGAAATTTCCAGAATAATACTGCCGGTATATTACAAAGATATTATCCTGAATAAAGGATTTATAAAAAATTTTGCTGATACAAAAATTGATTATGTGACAGGCTCAAAGGTCATTAACCAAAAAGGGAATTTCAGATTGTATATTTATTATGACAGCCTGTATAAAGGTCAGGCAATGATGACGCAATTTTTGTATGGCGACCAGTCTTTTATATTCAATGACGCATCAAAACCTGAGGATATTATCTTTGGCGCTGTGTATTTAAATAAGCTTGATCTAAGCATGCAGGTGCTTAGAGTACCCGGTTCAGGTTCATTCAATTATACACCTGCTGAATATATAACTCAAACTGACCCGGAATATATTGTCATTGGTGAAACTGTTACCGGCAGAAAGAAAGTGAATTCAGAAATATTCTCTGAGGCACTGAATGAATCAGGCTATAATATCCTTGATGTTGGTAAAGAAGGCGCTATAATACTCAAAACAAACGGTGATTTTACAAGAAGGGTAGTGTGGAGGTAAATATATCCTGGAGTGCACGGACGGCCTGACTTTATATTGTCAGTTCATGTATCGACACAGTTGCTGTTGAAACAGATAGGAATTCAATTTAAAGAAAATCTGTGAAAAAAATAATTTATTGAATTGCCACGACCTTTAGGTCGTGGATAAAGTTAGGAAGAAAAAGGGGCTTAGCCCCTAATAATTTTTAAGTATTAGCAGAGTCTCCCGCTTTTTGGGACTCTGTTAAAAATAGAATAACAATTATACTTTTTGATGTAAAAGCAAAATACCGGATCTTATCGAAATATTTACTTTTGTCAAAGATGCCTCATTCAATGCTCCGCTTCTTACACCAAATTCCAGCGATTCATTCTTTAACGGATATTTAAATCCCTTAGTTGTTATGCCTGTAGCTTTAGGTAACGGAATAAGCGAAACTATATCACCAATATTACATGTAAGCCCGATCTTTTTACTGACAATTCTTCCTGTAAACCCATTTTCATAAAACCTGATATCAGCTTTTTTGTGGAATTTCCTCAGCACACTGATATTGTTCAAAGTATGGTCAAGCCTTTTGCCTGAGAGTCCGATTATATTTATTAATTTATATTTTGTTGATAGGGCATATATAATTGCTTTTTCCAGGTCATTTTTATTCTGGTCATAGACTTTTTTTATCAGCACTTTCTTTCTGGAAAAATATTTTAGTGTTGCAGGTTTTGCGGAATCAAGGTCACCTATAATTACATCGGGCAATACCTTATTTGATCTTAGAAAATCAGAAGCCCCGTCACAGGCAATTATATCAATTACCCTGCGGGGCTTATTTAATTTCGTAAAACTGTTAAGCTCTTTCTTTGTGAAATGACCGTTACATACAATCAAACAGCTTTTTACTTTCGATGATCTCACCATTTCACATTTCGCTATTTTAAGGAAGCATCACTGCGCCGGCAATTACAGTTGTCCATATCCCGGCTTTATCACCTTCGGCTGACTGAGTGATATTGAAAGTCTTATATATCTGTCCGCTTGCCTTATATACCTGTTCTCTTTCATCCCATGCCTGTTCCGGATCAAACTCAATCCCAAGTGTTGTTGCAAGCATCTGTGCCGCAATATCCTCTGCATATTCGCCTGATATTTTTTCTGACTCACCGAACGGATGGTGCTCTGAAATATACCCGTACTGGTTGCCGTCACTTGGCAGTGCTACGCCAATTGATGAAGCGATAAGTCTGTTCGCCTCATTTGTTGAGTTCCTTGCCATAACGCAGAATGTTATCTGGCCCGGCTCAAGAAGCTTAATTCCTTCTTCTTTAGAAAGTCTCTTGCAGCCTGCAGGGAAAATACTTGATACTGATACTAAATTACATTTTTCAATCCCTGCCATTCTTAAAGCAAGCTCAAATGACTGCAGGTAATCTTTATGCCTTCCAACGCCCTTGGTGAAAAAGATCTTAGTTGGTTTAAACAATTTCTCTTATGTCTCCCGTTTGTTAAATTGTGTTAAAATAGGTGAGTTCTGATGCGCAAATATAATAATTTAAATCTAAATCCGTTATATAATAATTCTTAATTCTTTGCTTTTAATCCCCCTTGTAAAGGGGGAGGAAATTATGAAAATTGAGTGAAGTGCTAATTAATCTTTAATTATGAATAACCAATTATCAAAGATTGGGATTTGAAAGTATAATTATACCAATACTCTCAAAAACTTTCTTTTACCGACCTTAAGTACAAAATCTTTTTCAGCCTTAACAATATACTTCTCATCTGTTATCTTTTCGCCGTCAATGGTTACGCCACCCTGCTTTATTAACCTTATAGCTTCAGACGAAGTTGCGGCCATATTATTTTCCTTTATGATAGTTACAAGCTTTACTTCCTTAGCATCAAGCTTAAATTCAGGTATATCATCGGGAATCTCCTTCTTCACAAAGATAGTTTCAAACTCGTTCTGCGCATATTTGGCAGATTCTTCATCATAATATTTCTTAACAAGCTCATAACCAAGCCTTACCTTAAGGTTTCTCGGATTTGTTGCAGGGTCATCAAGCTGTTTCTTAATCTCTGCAAGCTCAGTATCACTAAGCATTGTGCCAAGTGTGTAGTACTTATATATAAGCTTATCGGGAATAGACATTGCCTTGCCGAATATATCCTTCGGTGAATCAGTAAAGCAGATAGCATTGTTCAGCGATTTGCTCATCTTTTCAACGCCATCAGTTCCTTCAAGCAATTCACATGTAACAATACACTGCGGCGGCATTTCATATGCTTCCTGTATTGCACGGCCTACAAGTAAATTGAATTTCTGGTCTGTACCGCCAAGCTCAACATCGCTTTGTACTGCAACGGAATCCATTGCCTGGCTTAAAGGATATAAAAGCTCATGCAGGCTTATCGGTGTTTTGTTTGCCATACGCTTTGTAAAATCATCACGCTCAAGTATCTGCATCACAGTATACTTGCTTGCAAGTTTTATCACATCTCTGAAGGTCATTTTATCCAGCCATTCGGAATTGTATCTTATCTCAAGATCCTTCTCAAGCAGTATCCTTGATGCCTGGTCAAAATATGTTTTACCGTTTATCCTGGTCTCTTCAAGTGTCAGAGCCGGACGGGTTTTACTTTTTCCTGATGGGTCTCCTATCATTGCGGTGAAATCACCAATAATAAGTACAGCTTTGTGCCCAAGGTCCTGAAAGTCCCTTAATTTTTGCAATACTACGCCATGGCCTATATGCAGGTCAGGCCTTGAAGG
>CAZOAP010000215.1:0-6179 GCA_964577645.1 uncultured Ignavibacteriales bacterium | reverse complement strand
AAGTACAGGTACCGTCCCTGCAAAATCGAGTGGATTGAAAGTCTTGTAAATGATTTCAGGGTAACAAGTAAAATATTTGTAAAGCAGTTAGGTACTCACTTGTCAAAGGAAATGAAATTAACAGATAGACATGGTGGAAATATTGAAGAGTTTCCAGAGCATTTAAGAATAAGAGAATTTCCAATCAATGTATAAAACTTATAAAATTAAGAAAGGAATTAACAAAATGTTTAATAATCAAACATGGATTAAGCATGAAGTTGAGGCAATGGCGCCTGATTCAAATGTGCAGGATTGCATTCACTGTAAGCATCATATTACTGATTACAGAAATGTAAGCTTTATGAGTTCAAACAATCAGCGCGGATATCCTGCAGGAGTGGTGTATCAATTACCCGGTAGCGGTATCACTACAGCAATTGAACCTGAGAGAGCTCGCAGGATCCTGTCGTGTAAGGATTATTTTTCAGCCAGGATTGAAAAGGCTGAGGATGTTAATTGTAATCCTGATATGAAAGCTTCTCATCAAACAGTGAATCCGTAAGCTTGTAACTGCAAACAGTGTTAACTAATGAACTAAATACTGCGGTAACAGTGCGATATGCATCTCCATTGGATGTTTTCTTTGGAAGTGCGGCCAGTCTTGTCATAAGTAAATACCCACGTTGCAGTGACTCAAATGAAAAGTATAACAGCTTCAATCGGTATTCTGGATCTTTCCACTCAGGATTCATATTTCGCTGTTCCGGTGTAGCTTTAATGAATTTGAATATATCAGGTGAAACCTCATCCCGATATGCTTTAAGTCGCTTAGATGAAATATTATTAAATAGCTTCTTTAATTTAATTTTGTCATCAGGTGAAACAGATTTATGTAACTCATCTAAAAGGTATGATGCTCCGCCAAGATATTTCTTATTTATCATATTTTTAGACGTAAATAATATTGTTTTTAAAAAGGTAGTATCACGTAAATCTGGATATTATTTCATTGTTAATTGTTAAAAAATAACTTATAAGCTATCTTTGTAATGAAAATAAGAATAAACGTAAAGGGCTGCACATTCAAAGTCATTGCAGATGAGATTGTGATTGAAACAAGAGAGCCTGAAAAGAAGTTTGATATAAAGCTTGAAAATGATAACGGTGTTAAACAGGAACGGGTATTGATTATCCGTGACCGTAAAACACATTTAAAATCTAACTACAGTTAATTAAACGTAGCCGGTAGTTGCAAGGCCGCCAAGTAGCGGTGTAGCAGGCAAGGGCAGTTTAGAACTATTAATAGTTTTGAACTGCTTTTTTTATTTAATAAATCTATGAAAACAACAGAACTAAAAGAATTTTCGAAGAATCCAAGAAAGATATCTGAGAAACAATTTACTGAACTTCAGCAATGGCTTGATGAATTAGGTGATCTCTCAGGTGTGGTTCATGATATAACATCAAACCAGATAATCAGCGGTAACCAAAGAACAAAAGCATTTAATCTTGAGGATTGTGAGATTAAATTAACAGAAAAATATGATAAACCTACACGAACCGGCACAGTTGCTTTAGGATATGTAATCTATAAAGGTGAGAAATTTTCCTACAGACAGGTGAAGTGGTCAAAGAAGCAATGCGATAAAGCAAACATCATTGCTAATAAGGCTGGTGGTGAATGGGATTTAGAGATTTTGGGGAAGAATTTCAATTTTGATGATTTGAGTACTTGGGGTTTCGGTAAAGATGAATTATCTTTTTTTGATAATATTCAGGTTAAAGAAGATGATTTCGATGCTGAGGCTGAATATGAAAAAATTAAGAAACCATTTACTAAACTGGGAGACATATATCAGCTGAATAACCACAGGCTTATTTGTGGTGACTCCAAAGAGGAAAAATATTATAAACTCCTGTTAAAAAATAAAAAAGCCAGACTTGTTCATACGGATCCTCCATACAATGTAGATTACAAATCCCCTGCAGGTAATTCTTATTCAAAAGGTAAATATGGAAATGAAGGTAAAATATTTAATGATAACAAGAAACCTGAAGAGGCTTTAGAACTTTACACTAAAACACTGGAAAACCTTTATAAATACACAACTGATGATTGTGTTTTGTATTGGTGGTATGCTGATAAAAACATTGTTATTAACCTGCAGGCACTCGAAGCTGCAACCTGGCACAAAAGTCAAACGGTGATATGGGTTAAAGAACGTTTTGTATTTTCCTATGGTCAGGAATATCACAGATGTTTTGAACCGTGCATTGTTGGATGGAAGCAAGGGAAAAAGCATTTTACAAATAAGAAGCTCGCTAATCTTAAAGATGTTCATTCTTTGTCATTTGATAGTTTTATTGAGGTTTTGGACTTATGGTTTATTAACAGGGATAATACAAATGAATATGTTCATCCCACACAAAAGCCGGTGAGGCTTTCGGAGAGGGCTTTAAAGAAAAACTCCCAGCAGGGGGATGCGGTTATTGATGCTTTTGGAGGGTCAGGTTCGACCTTGATGGGGTGCGAACAGCTGAAAAGAGATGCATATTTGATGGAATTAGACCCAAAATACTGCGATGTTATCGTAAAAAGATATGTTTTGTATTGTAAAAATAACAATCTTGAATGCAAGATTTTATTAAATGGTAAGATTTTAGACAAAAAACGCTTTATTGTTTGAACTTAAGTGGACAGAGGTAGACAAATTTAAAAAATATGGCTAGCAGAAATTCTTTAACTGAAGAGAGGAAAAAGAAGGCTTGGTTTTTATGGCTTGGTGGGATGTCTTTCCGTGAAATAGGTAAAGAGCTCGGTGTATCAAAAAGCCAGATTGAAAAGGATATTAAGAAAGCCAAGACTGAATGGGAAAAACAGAATGAAAGCGAAATCAGCGAAATTGCCAAAAAGGAATTGATTAAGCTTGAACAATGGGAAAGCCGGATTACAGTCACTCATAATAAAGCAGGTACTGATAAGGATACACGTCAGAAAGTAATACAGGAAATAAATGCAAAGATGCGGATTCAACAGCGTCGTTTAAGATTGCTTGGACTTGATAAGGTACTGATTGTTAATGTTAATGAAAATTACGATATGAAACAATTCAGTGATGATGAGCTTGAGAGAATCATTAAAGATGGTGTATCACCAAAACAAATTATAGCTGAGAGAAATTTTGAAAGCAACACCGGAAGAGTTAGCAGCAGCGGAACTGGAATTCAGGAAAAGGCTAAAGGATAAAGAGAATTATCAGCAAAACGTAGATAAGTTCAGGATAACAGAAAAACCTCGAAATAGCTTTTTACATTTTGTCTTATATACAAAGCCTGATTATCAACTGAACTGGCATCATAAACTTATGGCAGATAAGGTAGATGCTTTTCTGCGTGGATTGATTAAACATCTTATGTTCTTTTTACCTCCCCAGCATGGTAAGAGTGAATTGGTTTCAAGAAGACTTCCGGCATATGCTTTAGGTAGAAATCCAAAACTAAAAATTGCAGGTGCAAGTTATGCTGATGCATTATCGAGTTCATTTAACAGAGATGTTCAGCGCATCATAGATAGCCAACTATATCATGATATATTCCCTAATGTATTCTTAAACCGTTCAAACGTCAGGACATCAGCTCAGGGTAATTGGTTGCGCAATGCCGATATATTTGAAATTGTTGAGCATGGTGGATTTTATAAGTCGGTTGGTGTTGGTGGAAGTTTCACGGGTACCACGGTTGACATTGGTTTAATCGATGACCCAATTAAGGATAGTGTTGAAGCTAATTCAGAAACTTACAGAGAGCGTATTTGGGATTGGTATTTGAATGTATTTAAAACAAGGCTTCATAATGATTCACGTGTATTATTAACCATGACACGTTGGCATGAGGATGATTTAGCTGGTAGGATACTTGATGGTGAAAAAATTAAGCTATTAGATGTTGCAAAAAGTAAAGGTATTATAAGACTTGATGCAAAAAAAGAAGAGTTTACATATGAACAGCTTTATGACATTAACCCAGAAATAAACAATAAATGGGAGGTTGTAAGAATCCCTGCAATTAAGGAAGATGATTTAAACAAGGAAGACCCTCGTAAAATTGGCGAGGCTTTATGGCCTGAAAAGCATTCTCTTGAAAGACTGGAAGATGTTAAAAATGTAAGTAATCGAACATTCATCAGTTTGTATCAACAGCGTCCATCACCTCAAGAGGGTGATGTTATTAAGCGCAAATGGTTTAAAACATTTGAATCACACGAATTACCTTTAGATATTACAAAGGATTTTTTTTCAGATACAGCTTATGGCAAAGAGAAAAGTGACCACTCAGCAACTATATGTTATAGCATTCATGAGGATTGCCTTTATATTTGGAACTTATGGGTTGTTAACTTAGACTTCCCTCGATTTATAAAAGGATATAAAGATTTCATTGTACGAAATGGTTATACATCAAAGTCGGAGTGTGTATTTGAACCAAAGGCCAGCGGTATTAGCACGGTTCAACAATTGAAAATTGAAAAACTTCCTAATGGAAAAAAGATGAATATAATTGAAGGTGAATCACCAAAGGATGATAAGGTCACTCGCGCTACATCTGTCAGCGCAATAATTGAAGCTGGGAGAGTTTTCTTATTAGCAAATGAAAATTGGATTGAATCTTTTTTATTAGAATGTGCAGCGTTTCCAAATGGTAAATATGATGATCAGGTGGACTGTTTAACATCTGTTTTAGGTCGTAGGATTAGTGATAATGGTTCAGGAATTCGAATCACGATAATTAAGAAACAAGAATCAGAAACTTGACAAATCAAATTTTATTAACTATGTTTGTATAGTTCTTAAACATTTCGGGCACTGACAAAGTAGCCGGTAGCGTAAAGACACTCAGGTAAGTGTGCATCCAGCAAGGGCATTTGTAGTAACTTTCATTTGAAAGGTTATTGCAGATGCCCTTCTTGTTTTATAATAAAACACATACTTGGGTGAAATAAAGAAAGTATCGATACACACTGCAAATGGATGGGAAAGCGTTCCCGTTGATGTCCCTGCGATTAAACACACAAATGATGCAGCATCAGGTTATAATCCTAATTGGTGGAAACCAATTACAGGATCGGATATATTCAATGGAGTGCAGGTACTGGATAAAAACCGTTCATATGCATATGTCTGCGGCAATGCCAGAGGTAAAAATGTAGCCAAAGCTAACATCCTTTTATATAAAAAAGGTACTTATGGCGGCAAGCCTGGGTTAAAAGAAATCACTGACCATCCTTTCCTTGATTTATTAGCACGGCCTAATGTTTACTATCAGCCAATGAAATTAATTCTTTGGTTAACAATGGCAAACCTTGATTTCAAAAAAGGTAATGCTTATTGGTATATTCCAAATGGATTATTTGATGTGCCACAGGGAATTTATTTACTCCCATCCAAATATGTACAGCCGAACTTCAATGCTGAAATGACTGATATAAAAAGTTATACATATTTCGGTGGACGGAGTAAGGTTGAATATTCCAAAGAAGAGATTCTGCATTTCAAATTACCCAATCCGGATAGTAATCTTATCGGTATAGGTACTGCGGATAGATTGAATTTCACCACTGACATTGATTATTACATCGGCTTATATATGAAAAAGTTCTTTGAGAATGATACGTTAAATGGAACGGTATATTCTGCAAAGGAACAGCTTAAAGATGATGTATATAATCGGAGCGTTGATACGATTCTTGAGCATCATCAGGGAGTTCATAAATCCAACAATCCATTATTCCTTGAGGGTGATGTAACAGTTCAGGAGTCCAGAGGTCCTAAAGAACTGGATTTTGTTAAAAGCCGTATTATGACACGTGATGAGATATGTTCAGTGTTTGAAGTGCCTAAGCCTATTGTGGCTATTACCGATGATGTTAATTATGCCAATGCTCGTGCAGCATTACAAACCTTTATTGAAAATACAATACAGCCAATTGCGGAGATAGTATTTGAGAGCTTGCTTGACATGTTCGTTAAGGAAAGATACGATTCAAAGCTATGTGTAAAATTTGATTACACAATGAAAGCTGATAGAGAAACACAGCTTAAGGGTTTTGAGACTTATGAAAAAACAGGAATGCTTTCACTTAATGAATTGCGTGAATCTGATGGTTATGAAAAGGATAATGATCCTCGTTCAGATGTACC
>CAZOAP010000214.1:504-6205 GCA_964577645.1 uncultured Ignavibacteriales bacterium | reverse complement strand
TTACTTAAGATAATACATAATGTTAGTAAATAAAAAACAAAAAGGGACAGATTTTGTACATACGGTAAAAAAGACGGGTCAAAGACCCGTCTCTACAAAAACCTTTTATTTTACAAGTATCATTTTATTTACGGCGGAAAAATCGCCGGAGTTAAGCCTGCAGAAATAAATTCCGCTGGGATAGTTTGATGCGTTCCAGTCAACTGAATATATGCCGGGTGAGAGCTGTTGGTTGACGAGAGTAGTGACTTCCCTCCCCATAATATCATACACAGACAGGAATGTCTGTGCTACTGATGAAGAAGCGGGAATTTCAAAATTTATTTTTGTAGATGGGTTGAACGGGTTGGGGTAGTTTTGGGAAAGTGAATAATGCGCAGGAATATTATTGTTCACCGGTAACAGGGCAGTGATACCGCCATTAGTTGTTTTCAGTATGACTCCCCCATCGCCAGCAATAAAACCGTTTGAAGGATCGATGAAATCCATGCTGCGCAAAACGCTGTTTACAGGTGAGCTTTGCTGAAGCCAGGAAACACCCTGGTTGGTAGATTTGAGAATATAACCGTTTGCACCTGCGGCATAATACGCAACTGAACCGATAGGCTCAATTGTATTAAGCGCATAGGGGAAAATCATAGATATCCAGCTTGTGCCGCCATTAGCAGTATAGCATAGTGCACCTGTTCCATCCCACACATTTGCGGCTGCAAAACCTTCGGTTTCACTGATAAATGATATATCACGCAAATTCCCTTCATTTGAATTCAGGTAAAAAGAAGCATAGCTCCAGTTTGCACCGCCGTTAGTTGTTTTGGCAACAAACGGCTGTGATATTGCATTCACGCCGCACGCATATGCAGTGGAAGAAGTTACCATGTGAATTCCGTAATAAGCTGAAAGCGTTCCGTTAACGCCAACTATCCAGTTTGTGCCGCCATTGGTAGTATATATAAGAGTACCGTTTGAGCCTGAACACACACCCAGCGAGGGATCGAAAAATGAAATTGAGTTCAGGTTATCGGTTACGCCGCTTGTTAACGGAAACCATGTACTGCCTGAGTTAGTTGTTTTAATTATGCTGCCGCCGTTTGCGCATGCAAACCCGGTTGTACTGTTAACAAATATAATTGAATTTATCGTGGAAGTTAAGCCTGTTGGCAGCTGGCTAAAGCCTGAACCGGAGCTGGTTGACCTGACTATCACACCGCCCGAGCCGCCTGCAAAGACCTGCAGGTTATCGCTCATGCAGATCGTTTTCAGGTCAGCGCCTGTACCGCTTGGTACAGAAACCCATTGTGATACAGCATTATGCAGAGAGAGTAATACAAATAAAAATATTATTATTGTTTTCATTTTTTTTGGATGAAGGATTTATGAAAATTTCTGTTCAATACTTAATCGGTAATTTTCAATGTTGAGTATAGCACAGATCAATTAAATATAATAATATTTGTTATATAAATAAGTGATAATATAGCCAGGCTTAGGGTGAAATAATAATTGCGGAAATGGCGCAGCTGAGGTTTTTTGCTTATCCGGCAACTCATTATGCATCGCATTTTAAGGCAAGAAAAATCCCGCTTTTTTACGGCGGGATCTTTTAAATAGATTCCCGCCTTCGCGGGAATGACAATTTGGTATTTTAAAGCTTAATTTTTCTTGTTGATATATTTTTCGGGGTCTGACTCAAATTTCTTTAAGCAGTTCTTGCAGCAGAGATAATATTTTGTACCGTTATGCATTGCAAAAACGTCCTTCGATTCGATCTTATCACCCATAACCGGGCATGTCATTTCTTCTTTAATATAATTCATAGGCTCTTTTTTGAATTTTGCTTCGCATCCTTCGCAGCAGAAGGTATATGTCTTGCCGTAGTAATCAAATTTAACTCCCTGGCCTTCACCGATAGCTTCGCCTGATACGGGGCATGTCATACCTGTAACTGATGAATCACCGCCTGATTTGCCGTCTTTCATATGCATGGGGCAATCCATTTTGCCGGTACATCCTGAGATATCACCTTTGCAGTCTGACATATCGCCGGTACATGATGATTTATCTTTGCAGCACTCTTTACCCTGGCTGAAAGATGATGATGTTATTAAAGCAAATAAAGCTATGAATATTGATGTTACTATTAATTTCGTTTTCATTGTAATAATAATTTTATCTGTTTAAAAAAAGTTATTTAAAAAATAATACGGGGTTAACTTTTTTTATTTAAATCCGCAGTATTGAATTAGTGAGATATGAATCTTTGAGGTTTTTAACGGGTGGAGAATACTCCGCAGTGAACCTGCTTATTAATTCAGGATGGTATCCTGTTTCTATAATGGAGGAATACTGGATATCACGTGATGTGTGATTTATGTTAGTACTCTTAAGATCAGTATAAAGATCAGCGGTTTGTTGTGATTCCTGCATGGTGCATCCGCAGTGTCCGCTTACGCGTTCATTAAAGGTAATCTTCATATTCTTTGCACAGCAGGGCTTTACAATTTTAGTAATATGGCAGCAGTCATCACCCATGGTGAGCGATGTGCACAGCAATATACCGGAAAGATTCAGTGTTAAGACTGAAATTGCAATAAAAGCTGAAAGAGACTTTCTGATGATATTTTTCAATATTACTAACATTTCTTAACAAATATAACGATTTATTGATATATTAGTTCCTCAAAAATAAGGATATAACTCATCTCATCCAATGACTTATGTCATAAGGTGATCAAAATTGATCATTTTATCAAAACCATGCGTTTTGTTTCAGAATACTCCCCAGATGTAAGTGTATAGAAATACAATCCGCTGGGTTGGTTTGATGCATGCCACTCTACCGAATATGTGCCGGGTGAGAGTTGTTGGTTGAATAATTCTGTTATTTTTTGACCAATAGAATTATAGATAGTAATTGATGATAACACACCCCGTCCGCCTTCGCCGGACACCCCTCTCAAGAGGAGAATACTAAAAGTGATTTTGGTTGATGGATTGAAAGGGTTGGGATAGTTTTGGATGAGGGAATAGGATTTTGGGATTTCTGAGGAAATTGTTTGTATTCCAATGACAGTACTTGTATCACCATATAAAATATTATTGATAAGGCAGCCTTTCAGTTCAGAATTACAGTTGTAAAATGGATTTCCCTGCCCGGAGTTAATTATACCGAAATCTTTTATATATCTCCATCCTGTACCTGATTCAACACCAGTAATTGTGAAGTATAATGATCTTTTTGTATATTGAAAAATATTCCGACTTGTGGTATCAGAACAGATAATTCTGGTTCCCGGACTATAACAGGTATTTACGGAATCATATAGCTTTGAGTTTAAGCTGTCAATCATATATTCTGTTGAATCCTGTTGACAAAACTGCCAGCCGAAAACTTTTCCTGTGAGAGAATCAACCCTAATCTGCCCGCCGCTGCCAAACACTCTGGGACCGCAGCTGTTTGTACCCTGTATAAATATTGTTTCCACATTAATTACAAAATATGTTTTGGAATTATGAACAGTATTTGCGGTTACCTTTACGATTTGATAACCCGAGCTGTTACCATTGTAAGTTGATGTATACTGAAATTGATATACCCATACATTTCCAATACTCAACGGCAGGTACCTGTATGCGGTACTATCCTGAGCAAAAATAATTTGAAGGCAGAAAACAGAAAAAATAATTAATATAATCTTTTTCATTTCAGTAAGATCATTTTTTTTGTTTCGGTGAAATCACCAGATGTAAGTGTATAGAAATACAATCCGCTGGGGTAATTTGATGCATCCCAATCAACCGAATATGTGCCGGGTGAGAGTTGTTGGTTGAATAATTCTGTTATTTTTTGACCAATAGAATTATAGATAGTAATTGATGATAACACACCCCGTCCGCCTTCGCCGGACACCCCTCTCAAGAGGGGAATCATGAATTTTATGGTTGTTGAAGGGTTGAATGGGTTGGGATAGTTTTGGATGAGGGAAAATTTTTCAGGAATTATACTGGAAACAGGTTCTATTGCAAGAGGCTCTGTCCATATCCAGGCGCCGCCATTTGATGAGCCGCTTACACCTGTAAAGATCTTATTTAATGCTGTGGCAAGAGGCGTAGCACTGTAAGTTAAACCGGCATTGGTGAATGTTGTACCGTTGTTAAATGAATAGAATACACCCCCGTTACCTGCAATATAAACAGCGGGTCCGCCGGTTGAATTATACATAACAGCACTCCTGCTGATATAACCTGTCGAGGCAATGACCCAGTTTAAACCTCCATCGGTTGACCTGTGTACGGGTCCGCCTGTTGAAGTTGATACCGTTACCAGTGTTTGTGAGTTAGGCTGAACTATTCCGTACACATTGATGCCCGGGTTTGTATTTGCCGAAAATGTTGCACCATAATCAGTTGACCTGTAGAAACCATTAACACCCGGTGAAGTTGCAGTTGTACCTGCGTAAATAACAGATGAATTAAATCTATCAACAGCAATGGTAATTACCTGTGTAGAAGTGAGATTTGTAGGTATCCATGTGACACCGTTATTGGTACTGCGGTACATTCCGCCGCCATTGGTACCGGCATAAACATAGCCGTTTTTACCGCATGCAACAGCCTGAACATTCTGGCTGCCGAATGAGCTTACAGGTACTGTTGTAAAATTAGCTCCGCTGTTAGTTGAAATTAGCATCCCTGCAGAAAAATTTGCAGCAAAAATATTGCCTGAGGAATCAACTGCTATGCTGAAAACGGTTTGCCCGTTGCCTGATGTGAGCGTAAGCCAGTTATTGCCAAAATTAGTAGTTTTATATAATGCGGAAGAAGAACCCAGTGAGCCTGCATATATATTACCCTGAAGATCTTTTGCAAGGGACCAAATTGAAATACCGTTAAGTGTTTGGTTCCATTGTGAATATGTGATGCTGTATGAAGTCAGTAAAATGAGCAGTAAAATTTTTTTCATTTTAAACCTCCTGTTTTGTAAAATAATTAAATATGTTTTAAATTGCTTTCATATATTTTAGGTTATGTATTAATTTTCCTCATTCAATCCAATCAAATAAGTATTTTTCATTGTAATCAATTTCAAATTTTTTTAAAAATTCAATATATTCTTCACGGAAGGTTTTTTTTCTGTGGTGTTTTTCCTGATTCAGGATGTAGCTGTAAACATTTTCGATATGTGATTTCGAATATGAAAACGCACCATAACCTTCCTGCCATGAAAACTTCCCTTTGACCCATTTATTTTCATTAATAAAGTTAGAGGAGTTATTTTTCATATCACGGGCAATATCAGAAATTGCCAGTGCGGGTTTTAGTCCAAGAAAAACGTGTATATGGTCAGGCATTCCGTTAACAATTATAGATTTGCATCCTTTTTTGGTTATGATACCGGAAATATATTTATTTAATTCTTCTTTATGTTCTTTTTGTATGAGGTTTTGCCTTCCCCGGACCGCGAATACTATTTGGATATAGATTTGAGAATATGTTCCAGCCATGTTTTTTATAATATCACCCCTTCGGGGTTATGATTTATATTAATTTGCTTCTACAAAAATGTCACGCCTTCGGCGTTATGATTTGCTATATCTTTGTTTATGCTGTAATAATATCACCCTACAAAAATGTCACGCCTTCGGCGTTATGATTTATATTAATTTGCTTCTACAAAAATGTCACGCCTTCGGCGTTATGA
>CAZOAP010000214.1:0-404 GCA_964577645.1 uncultured Ignavibacteriales bacterium | reverse complement strand
TTTATACAAATTTAGAATATCAATATATCTAAAATATCCAAATATCCGGAAAATTGAATCCCGAAGGGATGTTATTATTGTAGAATATAATGACGATAATATTTTTAACCCCGAAGGGGTGGCATTATATTGAAATCAATTCGCAAAGAAATAAATTGGTTTGCCGTTAGTACCGTCGTTGATTTCGCCTGTAAATTTTTCATCCATTTTTACTTCAAGCTTATCAATAGTAAGATATCGGGCTGTAATTTCTACCGTGTTATCATCATACACACGAAGCTTAACATAATTATAGAAATAACCTCCGCCGCCGCCAAGGTATATCATAACAGTTTCAGAAGATGATATGAAAGCCCGTTTACCTATAACTCCGGGGGCGAAATACTCATACGGCAGAACGTCCA
>CAZOAP010000213.1:2233-6214 GCA_964577645.1 uncultured Ignavibacteriales bacterium | reverse complement strand
GCCGGATGCTATCGGAAGTATCGGCAATCTGACAGATGGTGTTATCGATCTTATTGCTGATGAAAAGCTAAGCCAGGTTCAGGGTAACCAGCTGATACACAGGCTGGATAAAGCTGTAATAAGGCTTAACAATAATAATGAATTCCTTGCGCTTGTTGAAATGGTTTTGTTCAAAGCAAGGGTACTAATTTTACGAATATCTAACCAGATAAGTGCTTCTACAGCAGCTGAGTTGAACTACAGCTCTGATGGTGTTATTGATCTAATTTCAGATATTCAAAACAGACCTGTTAATATGCCAAAGGTTGAAGATTACCTTGTACCGCAAAACTTTGAGGTTAAACAGAACTATCCAAATCCGTTCAATCCAACAACAACAATTGAATTTTCAATTCCCAAAGATGCAGGTGTATCACTGAAGATATACGATGTATTGGGTAAAGAGGTTCAGACACTTGTAAATGAACAGAGAGCAGCCGGTACATATATCATAAACTGGAATGCTTCTAATTTCAGCAGCGGAATATACTTCTACAGGGTTACAGCCGGTGAATTCACCGAGACAAAGAAAATGTTCCTGGTGAAGTAAAAATCACTGAAAATACAGTTTACTTTTATAAAGAAGAGTGTTATTTTAAAATAGCACTCTTCTTTTTTTTAAACGCTGAGAGCTGTTCAGTGTAAAAAATAAAAAAGAAACCAATACTGGATATAAATGGATTTCAGCAATTTAAATAAACCGGATAACGGAGCAGTATTAGTACAGAAGGAAGAACATCTTCCTCCCAATTACCATTCGGTTTTGCTTGACCTTAAGAAAATGGATAAATCAGACCTTCATGAATTCTTAAAAAAAGTTCTGGATGTAGTAGCAAATGCCCTTGATATAGAGCGTGTTTCCATCTGGTTCTTTGATGAAGGAAGGTCCTCAATTTACTGTGACTATCTTTATCTCAAGAAATTCGGCGAGTTTGCAAGTGAAGCAACACTAAGCATAAAAGACTACCCTGAATATTTTAAAGCTATTGAATCAAACCTTTTTGTTGCTGCAGATGATGCGCAAAATGACCCGCTTACAAAAGAACTTTCTGAAAATTACCTGGTGCCGCGTGCAATATTTTCTATGATGGATATACCAATTCATTACGGTGATAAGACCATTGGTATAATCTGCCATGAGGAACAGGATAAGATAAGACACTGGAAGCGTGAAGAGATCGATTTTACCAGTGCTATATCTGCACTTGTATCTACTTCCCTGGAAATTGACTTCAGGAAGAACAAAGAACGTGACTATCTTGAATCCCAGCGGTTCCTTTCAACACTGATTAGCAACCTTCCGGGATATGTATACAGGGTGAATAAAGAAGGCGAAACATGGTCTATACAGTATATCAGCGAGGGAGTTTATGACCTGACCGGCCATAAACCGGAGGAGCTGATCAAAAATAAAGTACTGTATTATGCCATGATGGTGAATGATGAAGATAAAAAATAAGGAAGAGAGATCATTTCACAGGCCTTGCTGAGGAAAAAGCCATACCAGATAAATTACAGGATAAGTACAGCAGAAGGAAAGATAAAATGGGTTTGGGAACAGGGACGCGGAGTATACAACGAAAAAAATGAGCTTGTTGCCACTGAAGGCTTTGTAACTGATATAACGGAAAAAAAACTGTTTGAAGAAGAGATCATTAAAAAGAACAATGAGCTTTCGGCAATGTACAAATTTGGCAGGTCTTTAAGCAGGCTGGCTGAGCCATCAGTACTTATTAATGATATCGGGAGCATGCTGATAAAGCTCTTTGGAAGGGAAAATATTTTTGTTTCTTTATACAATGAAAATGAAAATTCTATTTCTTATCCGTTTTATTTTACCGGTGAAGAAATAAAGGAAATACCTTCCCGTCCATTTGGCAATGATTTCAGTGAATTCATAATCAGAACGAAAAAAGGGATGATCCTCAATGATAACCTTGAGACTTCACTGAAGCTTATGGGTATAAACATTGTAAACAATGAAGCCAAATCTTTAATTGCTGCCCCTATGACAGCCGGGGAAAAAGTTATGGGTGTAATTGTTATACAGGATTACAATAAGGAAGACGCTTTTACACAGAACCAGCTTGAACTGCTTAAAACCGTCGGCTCGCAGGCTGCAATTGCACTGGAAAATGCCGAGCTATATTCAGAAGTCACAAAATCTCTGCATGAAAAGGAACTGCTTTTACAGGAAGTTCATCACCGTGTAAAGAATAACCTGCAGGTAATGTCCAGCCTGATAAAATTACAGTCAAGGTATATACATGATGAAAAAACGCTGGAGATACTGAAGGAAACAGGCGGCAGGATACAATCAATGGCAATTGTACATACAAAGATATTCAATTCCAAGAATTATGAATCAATTGATTTCGGGGAATACACAAAAAACCTGGTAGATAACTTTCACAGTATATACGGCTATAAGCTTAAGAATATTACATTTAAAATTGTAATAAGCGGACTGAACCTGAATATTGATACTGCTATACCGTGCGGACTGATAATAAATGAGCTTGTTTCTAATTCAATCAAATATGCATTCCCTGATAACAGAAATGGAGAAATTTGTATTTCAGTTACTCCTGTTAAGGATAATATTTACAGGCTGGTTGTAAAGGATAATGGTGTTGGAATGATAAAAGATTCTGACCTCAAAGATTCTGATTCTTTGGGAATTCAGCTTGTGACGCTTCTAAGCAGGCAATTAAACGGTTCACTCGAAATTAATTCAGAAAAAGATAAGGGAATTGAATTTATCATAAATTTTGAAGAAGCAATATATAAGGCAAGAAGGTAAAATAGCTATAAGGTTATAAGGTTGTAAAGTTATAAGGTTGTAAAGTTATAAGGTTTTAAAGTTATAAAATAAAAATTTTTACTCACCTATTATTTTAACTAATACTCTTTTATCCCTTTTTCCGTCAAACTCACCATAGAATATCTGTTCCCATGGACCAAAATCAAGTCTGCCGTTTGTTACTGCCACAACAACTTCCCTGCCCATAACTGATCTTTTTAAATGTGCATCTGCATTATCTTCACCCGTATCATTATGCCTGTACTGGTCATATGGTTTTTCGGGAGCAATCTTTTCCAGCCACTTTTCAAAATCTGAATGCAGTCCCCTTTCATCATCATTTATAAATACACTGGCTGTGATATGCATAGCATTGCACAACAGAATTCCCTCTTTAATATTGCTTTCTTTTAAACATTCATTTATCTGAGGGGTAATATTAATATATCCCCTTCTTTTGAGGGTATTGAACCACAGTTCTTTTCTGTATGACTTCATTTTATCTGTTTATTTTCATAAAAATACTTAAAAAAATGGTTAATTTTAAAGCAGAATTCTGTTGATTATTTATAAGTGAGCCTGGTATTTTTAAAGGTAAACATTTTATAGCCCAAATTAATTCCATTTTTAGCCATTTTTTGCCGTTTTTATTATATTTTAATCTTGCTATTTTTGTATAGAATAACTTAAGATAAAATGAAAACTAAATTAGTCGTATTAGGTACAGGGTTCGGAGCATTCAGCGCATTAAAAGAGCTTGATAGTGATATTTTTGATATTAAGATCGTCAGTCCAAGGAATCATTTCCTTTTTACATGTCTGTTACCCAGTACTACAGTGGGTACAATTGAGTTCCGCAGTATAATTGAGCCAATAAGGAACATCAGGAACGCAACATATATTCAGGCATACTGCCGCAAAATTGATGAAGCTGCTAAAGTACTCTATTGCGAAGATGCAGATACTAAAAAAGAATTTACATTAGATTACGATATACTCATCATTTCTGTTGGTGAAAAAACAAATTCATATAATATTGAAGGTGTTGAAAAGTACTCGTATTTTTTACGCGAGGTAGCCGATGCCAGGAAGATTAGGATAAAAGTTATTGACTGCTTTGAAAATGCTTCAATACCGGG
>CAZOAP010000213.1:0-2223 GCA_964577645.1 uncultured Ignavibacteriales bacterium | reverse complement strand
AAGAAAAAGTTATCTGCGGTTCTTTGTTTGCGGCGGCGGACCCACAGGTGTTGAGTTTGCGGCTGAGCTTCATGATTTCATCGAGGAAGATGTAAGAAAAAAATACCCGGGACTTGAAGATGATATAGAGATAATTTTAATTGAAGCAGGCAACAAGCTTCTCAATTCCTTTGATGAAAAGCTTAGCGAATACACGCTTAAAATTTTCAAGAGGCAAAAAATTAATGTTAAAACCAATTCGTACATTACCAAAGTAACTGATAATGAAATATATGTGAATGACGGCAGTGTTTATAATTATGGTTTACTTGTATGGGCGGCGGGTAATACAGCAACTGATCTTATTAAGGACAGTAATTTCCCGAAGAATAAAAGGCTTAAGCTGATAATTGATCACTATCTTAAAGTAAGCGGAACAGATAATGTATATGCACTTGGTGACTGCACTGAAATACCTGATGAGCCTTTCCCCGTTACAGCTCAAACAGCGCAAAGACAGGGCAAATATTTGGGCAAAACATTGAACAAGCTTGCAAAAGGCAGAGCCATTAAGCCGTTCAAGTATAAGGATCTTGGTATGCTGGCTTACATTGGTTCTCATAAAGCGCTGGCAAATACTAACCAGTATAAAGGGTCAGGATTTGTAACATGGCTCTTTTGGCGCAGTGTTTACATAACAAAGCTTGTAAGCCTGAAAAATAAGATTCTGGTTCTGTTCGATTGGTTCAAAACATTTATTTTCGGAAGGGATGTAAGTAATTTTTAAGTAAACTTAAGGTAATAATCTTAACTCACTTTGATCTTCATTATCATCAACAGATCTTTCAACTATTCGCTGATCGATTGATTTTGTTGCCTTGGCACCCATCAGCTTAAGGTTTTCAGCCCGTGATATTATATTTCCCCTGCCATCGGCAAGCTTCTTCATTGCCTCTTCATAGGATTTCTTCGCATCATCCATTCTGGTGCCAACTTTTATCAGGTCCTCTACAAAAGCTGAAAGCTTATCATAAAGCTCTCCGCCTTTTTTGGCTATATCAAGCGCATTCCTGTTCTGCTTTTCCTGCTTCCAGATGCTGGATATTGTCCTTAGTGTTGCAAGCAATGTTGATGGACTTACAATTACAATGTTCTTTTCAAATGCGTCATAGAATAATGCTGCATCACCCTGCACAGCAAGTGCAAACGCAGGTTCAATAGGTATGAACATTAAAACGAAATCCAGGCTCTGCAGTCCGTACAGGTTCTGGTAATCTTTCGGACTCAATCCTTTTATATGCCGGCGTATGGAATTTATATGCTCATTTAAAGCTTTTTCCTTAATAGTTTTTTCATCACTTGAACAATATGATTCGTATGCTGTTAATGATACCTTTGAATCAATTATCATGCTCTTGTTATCAGGCATATTTACAATAACGTCCGGTCTCAGGTTTGCTCCTTCATCAGATTTTATGGTTTCCTGGATAACAAACTCACGACCTTTTACAAGCCCTGATTTTTCCAGAATACTTTCCAGAATATACTCGCCCCAGTTACCCTGAGTTTTTGTATCACCTTTTAATGCCCGGGTAAGGTTGTTTGCTTCCTCAGACATTTGTTTATTCAGCTCATGAAGATATTTAAGCTGCTCAGCAAGTGCTGCACGTTCTTTTGTTTCACTAATATATACTTCATTAACCTTCTTTTCAAAATCAGCAATTCTTTCCTTTAACGGGGTTAAGATCGTATCAAGATTTTCTTTATTCTGTTCTGTGAATTTCCTGCTTTTATCTTCAAGTATTTTACCTGCAAGGTTCTCAAATTCTTTTGTGAATTTAGCCTGCAGCTCTTCCAGCTCTCCCTTTTGTTCTGCAAGCCTTTGTTCAAGATTAGTATAATTGGCTTTGGAAGCAGAAAGCTCATTGGAAAGCTGCATTACTTTTGATCTTTCAGTCTCTGTTTCAGCTTTTGCTGCAGCAAGCTGGTTATCTTTTTCAGTTAAACTTTTTTCTTTTTCTTCTAACTTTGATGTCAGTGCTGACTGTTTGCTTCTGGCAGCCAAATAACCAAGCAATACGCCAACAATAATACCTGCTATTAATAATATTATTTCCATTTATTCAGTTTGCTTTACTTTCCCTTTTTCTCTTTTGCTTCATCAAGATATTTCTTCATTGTATCCTGTAATGACGGGTCAATTCTCAATCCTTTATCCATATTAGCAATTGCATTATCATAATC
>CAZOAP010000212.1:0-6253 GCA_964577645.1 uncultured Ignavibacteriales bacterium | reverse complement strand
GATGTTCCTTACACTTTTCACCATAGCAGCATCGCTTTTCATTTTCTTCTATATATATAAGCACAGAAAAGACGGAATACTGATAAGGCTTTCACTTGCCTTGATACTTGCAGGTGCAGTGGGCAATCTAATTGACAGGACCTTCTATGGTTTGATATATAACTACGCTCCATTATTTAACGGTAAGGTTGTTGACTTTATGCAGGTAGAGTTCTGGGATTTCACGATAATGGGAAGAACATACACTACGTGGCCCATATGGAATATAGCCGATGCATCGGTCTCAGCAGGATTTCTGATAATACTCTTCTTTCACAACAGGATATTTAAAACCAATGAACCGCAGCCGGTCATTGGCGGAGACGGCACACTTGTATCACCGCCGGTAGATGGCGAGTATCCAATAGAGCCGGATAAAATTGTGCTCGAGGAAAACTCAATACAAAGCCACCCTGAGAACTTAAATAACAAAATTGATATAGACAATTCTTTAACAGAAAGCATCCAAATTGAAGATACAAAGGAAAATGCTGGTACAGGTCCCGGCGGGACAGTCGAAAATAAGAATTGATAAATATCTTGTAAACCATATTGAGAATTCTTCACGAACAAAGATAAAGAATGCAATGACCGATGGCTGTGTTGAGGTCAACGGTAAAAAGATAAAAGCTAATTACGTAGTTCAGCCAAATGATTCCATAGAAATAACCCTTCCGTATCTACCCGATAAAGAAGATGTGAAGCCGGAGAATATCCCTTTGGATATTTTATTTGAGGATGATTACCTGATGATAGTCAATAAGCCTGCGGGGATGGTTACTCACCCTGCATATAAAAATTACTCAGGAACACTCGTTAATGCGCTGATGTATTACATGGGCGATAGCGCGGGTAAGCTGCCAAAGCTTAACGGTGATGAAGATGAAGGCGGCGATGAGCGCGCGGGCATTGTTCACCGGCTGGATAAGCATACTTCAGGCATCATGGTTGTAGCAAAGGATGAAGATACCCAGCGAAAGCTCTCAAAGCTCTTCAGCCGGCATGATATTGAGCGCGAGTACCATGCAATAGTGTGGGGTCATTTTAAAACAAAGAAGGGGAGAATTGAAAAGCCGCTTGGCCGTAATCCCAAAGACAGGAAGAAGTTTGCGATCATTGAAACCGGCAAGAATGCGATCACTGATTACGAAGTAATAAAGGAATTTGATTTCACCTCGCTTGTAAGCTTAAGGCTGCACACAGGCAGAACGCACCAGATAAGGGTGCATATGCATTCAATGGGTCACCCCGTATTTGGCGATACTGAGTACGACGGCACTACACCGCACGGTATACAGCTAAGCTCAAATATTAAAGCGCGCATCAACAACCTTCTGGAGCTTATGCCCCGCCAGGCATTACATGCAAAGGTACTTGGCTTTACGCATCCAATAACCAACAAGCCCTTAAGATTTGAAAGCGACCTGCCAGATGATATGAAGAAGCTGATTAAGAAGCTGTAAATGTTACATTATTTCGAATCCTATTTTTTATTAAAAAGTATTATATTGCTGTAATATCTTAAGCTAATGGTGGGAAAATGAATCTTAAATTATTTTTACTCATTTGTATCATTATAGTTTCCTGCAATACATATTCTCTTATATCCGGCACTAATAATGAAAATTCTTCTTTAAGTTATTTTATTGGACCCGAGATCGCTGTTACCGGAGCAAATGGTTTTTATGATTTTCAGTCAATTGGTGATTGCAGGCATCAAATATACAGGTTTTCACCTGCAGTATTACATGCTGTTTATATGGTGTCAACAGATTCATTAAATATCAATTCATCAATAAGGACAGTTTATTGTTTCAGTGATAACGATGGAGAGAGCTGGAGCTTTATCGCTTATGCACCTGTAATCTCTGCAGTAATGCCTTCATTGACATGCCTTTTTGATGGCTCTGCAGTTATAACTGAAAGAGTTGGGAATCCGGTAAATACCAGTCAGTTGTTATACGATATAGCCCCCGGAGCAGGATCGTTTAATAATTTATCAACTCCCTCTATGATATATAATTCAGGGTGCGTAGTATTATCAAACGGTAAAGTGCTTGTAACCGGCTCAACAATGACGCAAAGCGGAATAACAGATTCTGCGGTTGTAACAATATTCGATAATTCAGTTAACTCTTTTTCTCCGCCTTTTAAATTTAAAGCTGCCAACTGGGTTGATCAGTCCAATATGAGAATGACTTATGCTGCTTGTCCTGTCGGGAAAGCCCTGATCGTCCTTTCGCCAGTTAATGATCAAGGAGGTAATAACGGAAGGAACAGATTATTTATTACCTTTACGTCAGATTTTGGACAAAGCTGGACACCCCCTGTAGTTTTGTATAATCCAACGGTACTGAACGGAGAATTAACAGTTCCTTTTTTAGGGCTCGATGCTGTGTATGATAATTTTAGTAATTATTATATTGCATTTAATACTACTGATTCAGCGGGGAACTATAGTTCAGCTAAATTGTGGGTAGTTAAGAACGGCGGAAATCCAGTTCTGGTATGTAGCCATAATAATATACCTGAAGCTGCCTCTGTATTTCAAACTCCTCAAACAGGAGTTTGTTCTGTAGATAATCCAAGTATCTCTGTATCCGGCAACGGAGCTCAATTATTTGTGTCATATAGTGTAACTTTTCAAAATGATACACTTAATGGATTTAATAAATCACATATCTATCTAAGTGTTTCGGGCACTGGATCTCTGCAGTTTTCTTCACCAATTAAAATTACAAACTCCGGAATAAGCTCGTTTGATGAAAGATATTCAAGCATTAACAAAATATCCCCGGATTTAGGCGGAAGTTATGGTTATACTGTTTTCCTGGTTTATCAAAAAGATGTTCAGCCGGGCAGTAAAATAGCGGATAATGCAGCAGCCTCAAGAAGTTCATTGATGTTCAGAAAAATATCTGGTCTGAACTCTTTTCCCGGGGTTATTTATAATAACAGTAACATACCCCTTGTGACTATTTTAAAGCAGAATTATCCTAATCCTTTTAATCCTGTTACCCAAATAAAATTTGATATAAGCTTAACTTCTGATATTAATCTTAGTTTATATGATCTTAACGGTAAAAAGATTACTGATATTTATAGTAATTTTAGCGCGCAACCGGGTGAATATAAAATCGATTTTAATGGTACCAATTTTGCCAGCGGAGTTTATTTTTTAACTTTAGTAGTAGGAGGTAATAAATCTGATGTAAAAGTATTTACAAGAAAAATTCTTTTGCTAAAATAAAGGGATAGTAAAATATCTTTTCCCTGATTAATGTAACTGTCGCTTATTTGTAAATATAATAGCGTTTATCTTTGCTGTTATAATTCCTTACAATATAAATGCCTTCTGTGAATGAAAAGTTCAATGTGTAGTAAATATTGACTAATAATCATTTTAATATGACAGGGTTCCTGAATTTATTAAGCTATGAATAATAAAATTTACTGGTATTGCTTTAAGCGTCAATGCAGGGAATTCTATGATCTGCTTACTTTATATAAGCTCATATCTTGTGATATCGATATGTTCATGTCCCGTTTCACCGGCAAAAAATTTTATGATGAAGATATACTGCCCGGAGATATTATAAAATGGCAGGGCAGTGAGAAATTATTGATTGAAACATTTCTGTACCTTGCAGAAAAAGGGTTCATAGATGATGAAACTTTCACATCAAGTTCTATTGAGAAGCATTTTAACTGTTCAAACTTACTATCAATAAAAAGTAAAAAGTATTTTGCATCACTGAAAGCTTTATTTCCCGAAACAACCGGTTACAGGTGCAAAACAAGATTGTATTACAAGGAAAGAAATAAAAAGCATTTTAAGGTTGCCGGTTTAATTTACGTTAATCCCGGGGATATTTAATTTATCTGCTGTTAACCGTTCATCAGCTTTTGAGCCTCTGTGAACTTATTATCACGTTTATCCTTACTGTCGTATTTCCATACTATATCGCTTCCGCCGGTGAAAGAAAAATTCAATGTGTAGTAATTGCCGTTAGTATCATCATATGTACCTATAGCGCGTACTGTATCAAGATTAATTACTGTATATTGTGCTGCTGTATCTGCTGTAATTATCATTTGAATAAATTTAAGTTTTATAAAGTACGAATATAGTCTAAGGTGACATCATTATAAACAGATAGAGTTAAAATTTTGGAAGAAAAAATTATGAAATTGTTTTAGAATGAATAGATTTATCAAAAAATGTCAATTATCTTCTCCCTTGAATAATTTTCAAATTTTAGGCATATTTGCAGATTATTAGATTCACGCCGGAGTAGCTCAGGTGGTTAGAGCGTCGGAATCATAATCCGCAGGTCGGGGGTTCAAGTCCCTCCTCCGGTACAATTAACCTATTTAAATTCTTCGTTTAAGGAGAAAAACCGCAGGAATTTAACGCCTAATCATAACATATTACGGGCTTAAACGGCATATCACCACAGTGCTGTTTATATCTGCATAAGTCAATTCCACTTTGGGAACAGTTGACTCCAACATAAAGGCTGATCTTCACACACATACGTACTATTCTGACGGTTATCATACACCGGAGGAATTGATCCAGAGTGCCAAACAGGCTGGCTTAACACATATTGCAATCACCGATCATGATAATGTAGATGCTATAGATGAAGCAATTGAAATTGCCCGTGGTTATGATATAGAAATTGTACCCGGATCAGAAATAAGCGCTGAACATAACGGAAAAGAAACTCATATCCTTGCATATTATATCGATCATAAAAATGAAGAGCTTTTAGATTACCTTAAAAATTTCCGTAAGGAAAGAATGAAGCGTGCTGAAAAGATAATTGCCAAGCTTAATGAGCTGGATATGCCAGTTAAACTTGAAGATGTTCTTGTGCATGTTAAAGGCAATGGTTCTGTTGGCAGGCCGCATATTGCAGTTGCAATGATAGAAGGCGGGTTTGTCAATAATTATTATGATGCATTCAATAAATACATTGGTGATGATAAACCTGCATATGTTAAGAAACCTAATATTTCGACCAAAGATGCGATAAAGCTTATAAACAGGTGCGGGGGACTCTCATTTATCGCACACCCCGGCAAAGGATTACGGCATAACAATTCACTTTTTGAAATGATAGAATTTGGAATTGATGGTATCGAAGTAATACATCCATCGCATACAGATTATGATATCGAGTATTTCCGTGATATTGCCAGCCAATACTTTTTGCTTGAAAGCGGCGGCAGTGATTTTCACGGAGGAAGGATCAATGATGTATCAATTCTTGGCAGATATTATATCAGTGAAATAAAACTTACAGCAATGAAAAACAGGTTATTTAAAGTGTAATATTAAATTTATGGCAAAGCAAAAGAAAAAAAGATCGGGAAATATTGCAATTGTCGTCAGCAGGTTCAACGAAGAAGTAACAAACGGGCTGCTTAAAGGTGCAGTTAAATTCCTGCATGAAAAAAACTTTGAGGATAAAAATATAACAATTATTTATACCCCGGGAGCTTTTGAGATCCCGCTGACAGCCAAAGAGTTATGTATTTCCGGGAAATACTGCGGTGTAATTTGCCTTGGTGCTGTTATTAAAGGTGAGACTGCTCATTTTGAGTATATTTCAAATGCTGTTTCAAAAGGTATAATGTCGCTTAACCTGGAGTTCAATATACCGGTTTCATTTGGAGTGCTTACATGTTATAATGATGAGCAGGCTATCAAGCGTTCAGGTGATGATGAGCATAATAAAGGAAAAGAAGCTGCAAGCGCAGTTCTGGATATGATCAGGTTATTAAAGGAAATATAAGTTTATCCTGATAATTTTCATTATTGAAATAAAATAAGTAATGAAACAAACCCGCATTAACAGATTATTTGATATCGAGCTTCCCATAATTCAGGCGGGAATGGTATGGACATCCGGCTGGAGGCTTGCCTCAGCTGTTTCAGAAAACGGTTGTCTTGGTCTGATAGGTGCAGGCTCCATGAAACCTGAACTCTTAAGCGAACATATATCAAAACTCCGGAATTACTTCAGTGATAAAAATATAAATAAGCCTTTCGGTGTTAATCTTCCTTTAATACGAGGTGATATTAATGAGCTTATCAATACAATTATAAAAGAAAACGTTAAAATTGTTTTTTCTTCCGCAGGTAACCCTAAAGTATATTCAAAAATATTCAAAGAATATAATATTACGTTAGTTCATGTTGTTG
>CAZOAP010000211.1:0-6292 GCA_964577645.1 uncultured Ignavibacteriales bacterium | reverse complement strand
GCATGTTACTGTTACTATCACAATAATTAGCATAGTTGTATATCCTATATTATATATAGCATCTAACAATGCAGGTAAATATTATGCTATAAAATCTGAAGTAACAGAATTAAATAAATTAGTTGAAACAGTTATTAAATTCAAAAACGTCGACTCTTTTTATATCGGGTATTTTGATGCAGAGAATAGAATAAATGATATATTGATTCATGAAGACAAAAATATTTTTGAGAATTTTGGTGTCGATAAAAGCTATTATTGTAAAATATTAAACGATATGAATTCAATGGGTATAAAAATTTTAAGAAAAGACCAAAATGTAATTTTTTTTAAAAAGGAAAATTTGCCGGGATTAATATATTATATAAATACTAAAAACAGATATATCAATAAACAATATAGTGAATATAACATACGAATTGATGAAAATTGGTATGCTTATGATTATTAGTATAAAATAATTGATTTGAAGTATATGATTATTTACTCGTATTAATAGAGTATATTTTTTCGGTAATATTGGTATGCTGATTAATTAAATATTATTATTTATTTTTGCCATAAATGTAATAATATAAATTATTATGGACTCCACAAAAATAACATCAATCAGTATGGGCAGTATTTATGCTGAAGATTACGATGATTCGTTCAGGTTTTATAACGGTGTGTTAGGTCTTGATGAATACAGTCCAATGGGTGATAAAGCCTGTTATTTCCAGATTAATGAAAAGCAGGGAATGTACCTTGAAGGCGGTTATGAGCCTCCGGAATTCGGGTTTGATTCTGCCAAGGCATCATTTACATTCCAGGTAGGCTCTGCTTCGGAGATGTTTGCCAAGCTTAGGAAAAATGCAATACGTACAATACAGAAAGAGCCAATGAAAATGGCTGAGAATATTTTCTGGTTCCAGTGTTACGATCCTTCCGGAAATATTGTTGAGTTTTTGGGAGGGGAGTGATTCAGTTTAATACATCTTATGAAATGACAACTTATGTTTTTAAAATAATAAAATAATATTAATGGAAAATACAAAGATCTCGTCAATCGCTATGGGCAGTATTTACGTTGATGATTTTAATAAAGCCTATGAGTTCTATAACGGTTTGCTTGGTCTCCAAGGGCAACCTGGTGAAAATTCATGTTTTTTCCCGCTTGGTAAAGAACAGGCGATCTACCTGGAAGGGAAGTACAATCCTGTTGTTAAAGACTTCAAAACTGTCCAGTCCGCTGTAACTTTTAGGGTTGAATCAGCAATTTCGATGTTTGAAAAATTGCGGAATTCAGGAGTAGAGTTAATTCAGGCTGATCCAATGAAAATGGCTGAGAATATTTTCTGGTTCCAGTGTTATGATCCATCAGGTAATATTGTTGAGTTTTTGGGAGGGGAGTGAATTAACTATATTCATCCGATGACTTTGAGTCATCGGATGAATGAATAATTCTCTTACAGCTTTGAATCTATAAAATAAGGAAGCATTTTGCGCCATGAAGGCCAGTCATGCGGGATATCGTATCCCCACAGGTCAAGCTCATGTTTTATTCCTTTTTCATTCAGCACATTACTTAAATTCCTGGAAGCTTCGGGATTTTCATAGCTGCCCTGGCCTGTAGTTATATAAATATGTTTCCTTTCCCTAATCTGCTTCAATATGTTCTCATCATTCAGGTTTGAAAGGTAATCTACAGGTGAATTAAAATAAACGTTCTCATCATAATAGCCTTTTGAATAATCCTTCAGGTCATATGAACCGCTCATTGCGATAGTGCCTGCAAAAAGATCGGGCCTGCGGAAAAATGAGTTTGCCGCATGCAATGCGCCGAATGATGCTCCCGTGGTTATTATCTGCACGTCACTGCCGCAGATCTGTTTTATGAAAGGAACGACCTCATTTGCTACATATTCATTGAACTGTTTATGGCGCTCTGATTTATATTCAGGGTGATTTTCGTCATTTAACCAGCTTTCACTGTTGATACTGTTTATAGATATTGCTCTTACTTTCCCGTTGTTGATATACGGTGTCATTGACTCAATTAAATGGAATCTTTCATACTCAAGATAGTCTGCAGCTGCGGTTGGGAACATCAATAGCGCGTACTGATTTCCTGTTCCATAAACAACGGTTTCCATTTCTTTGTTGAGATTAGGACTCCACCATTTGTGAATTTCTCTTTGCATAGCTTATTATGTTTTAATTAATTTTCAGGTGTGAAGTTACAAAATTACTGATTTTTAAAACCATATTAAAGACCCGGCACATAAAATAATGAGGACATTACACTAAAATAATTGGTATAGTTTATAAAATAACTTATTTTTATAATTAGACTAATTTCCCGCAAATTTATTGTTTTTTCACTAAAAAAGCAGCTTTTTAGATAACAATTAATAAATTATCAAAATGGGTAAAAAAATTAAAACCGAAAAAAACTCCGCATCAGATGCAGAAAAAACCGAAAAAAAACTGAGAAAAGTTCAGGAAGAAATTAATGATGCCAGGAAAAAGTATATCAAACTGATCTCAAAATTAGCTGAGCAAGATGTTGAAGACTATGTACTAAAGGATCGTGACGGAAAAGATATTAAACTATCTGAAATGTTTGGTGATAAAGAAAATCTGTTCGTTATTCATAACATGGGTAAATCATGTTCATACTGCACACTATGGGCTGATGGTTTCAGCGGGGTAACATACTTCATGGAAAAGAAAGCGGCATTTGCACTGGTATCACCTGATACGCCTGAAGTACAGAAAGAATTTGCGGATTCACGCGGATGGAAATTTAAAATGTATTCAGGGGCAGGCTCAACCTTTATAAAAGATATGGGATATTATACGGATGCAGGTTCATACTGGCCGGGTGTATCGGTCCTTCATAAAGATCCAAACGGAAAGATAACACGCATATCAAAAGATATCTTCGGTCCGGGTGATTTCTATTCCAGTCCATGGCACTTTTTTGATCTGCTTCCGCAGGAAAAGGAAGAAAAGGGGAAGTAATTTATAATGAGCGGTTTACCAAAAGAGCTCCTGCAGTTAAGCAATGAGTTCAGAAATATGAAAATTGAATCTGCAGCATTCCTTGAGAAAGTTAAGGACAGCGAATTCAATAAACGCCCTGCTGATAACGGATGGTCAATTGCCGAGTGTATTGATCATCTTATAGTTACAGGCGTTGATTACTGCGATACATTTGAAAAAGGTCTTAAGAAGCTTGAAGAAAAAAATCTGAGGTATTCAGGTGAAATGAAATATAGCTGGATAGGCAGCAAATTTATAGCAAATGTTGAGCCCCCTGTGAAAAAGAAATTCAAATCACCCGGTAAATGGCAGCCTGATTCCAAAATTAACAAAGCAAAAGCAACAGCTGCTTACCTGCAGCTGCAGGACAGGTGGATGGACCTGGTAGATAAATCAGCACCTTGGGACCTAACCAAAATAAAGCTTCCCTCACCCGCAGTAAGCTGGATAAAGTTTTCAGCATTTGTGATACTTGAAGTAAATGCTGCACACCAGCGCAGGCACCTTGAGCAGGCTAAGAATGTTAAACGAAATTTAAAATAAATTTAAGGAGCACGGTATTATGTCACTTAGTTCATTTAATTTTAAGCAGTGGATAGAAGAGAACCGTCATTTATTAAAGCCCCCTGTAGGTAATAAATGCATGGTGGATGGTGACCTGATAGTAATGGTTGTTGGCGGACCCAATGCAAGGAAAGACTATCACTACGAAGAAGGTGCTGAATTCTTTTACCAGGTTGAAGGTGATATCATAGTGAAAGTAATAGAAGACGGCAAGCCAAAGGATGTGCATATAAAAGAAGGGGAGATGTTCTACCTTCCGCCTAATACACCGCACTCACCACAAAGACCTGCAAATACAATTGGTTTGGTGATTGAGCGCAAGCGTGATGAAAAGGAGCTGGATGCATTCCAGTGGTACTGTGAAAATTGCGGCAACAAGCTTTACGAGGAATTCGTTAAGCTGGATGATATAGTAACACAGCTTCCGCCGATATTTGAAAAATTCTGGGGTGATATGGAAAAGCGTACATGCAATAAATGCGGAACGGTCATTCAGCCCCCGGAGAAAAAATGAAGATAGATGTACATACACATATACTGCCTGAAAACTGGCCGGACCTGAACAAAAAATATAACACTCATGGTTTTGTAACAATAGAACACACCAAACCCTGCTGCGCCAAAATGATGATTGGAGACAAGGTTTTCAGGGAGATAACGGATAACTCATGGAGCGAAACAGCACGAATTAAGGAATGTGATGAGCATTCAGTTTCAATGCAGGTGCTTTCGACCGTACCGGTAATGTTCAATTACTGGGCAAAGCCTGAAGCAACATATGATCTATCCAGGTACCTGAACGATCACATATCGGGTGTTGTGAGTGATAATCCTGAACGGTTCATTGGACTCGGTACGCTACCCATGCAGGATACCGGGCTTGCCATCAAAGAGCTTGAGCGGTGCATGAAAGAGCTTGGTTTGGCAGGAATTGAAATTGGGACACACATTCACGGGAAGAACCTGGATGATCCGGATATTTGCGAGATATTCCATGCATGCGAAGAAATGAATACAGCGGTGTTTGTGCATCCGTGGGATATGCTTGGCAAGGATAGAATGCCTGAATACTGGCTGCCGTGGCTAGTGGGTATGCCGGCTGAAACATCGCTTGCAATTTGCTCGATGATATTTGGCGGTGTATTTGAAAAATATAAAAAACTGCGTGTATGTTTTGCCCATGGCGGGGGATCGTTCCCGTTTTCTGTCGGCAGAATTGAACATGGTTTTAATGTACGTCCTGATCTTGTGCAGACAAAGAACAAAGTAAACCCCAGAAATTATCTGGGCAAATTCTACCTGGATTCCCTTGTGCATGATGAAATGGCTTTAAAATTCCTGATTGATCTTATAGGCGAAGACAGCATTGTGATGGGCTCAGATTATCCTTTTCCACTGGGTGAACATGTACCGGGAAAGCTGATTGAATCAATGGCAGAGCTGAATAATGTTGTAAAGGAAAAATTACTATGGAAGAATGCTGCAGATTTTTTGGGAATGACGGAGCTTATTCATAAAATGTACGGAAATGTATCATCTTAATATATAACAAGGGGCATAATGCCCCTTGTTTATAAAAAACTTTATTTAACCAGAACCATTTTTTTCATTTCAGAAAATTTACCTGTTTCAAGCTTATAATAATAAATTCCGGATGCATAATCAGCAGCATTGAATTCAGTTTCGTATTTTCCCGCACCAAGCGTTTCATTTACCAATACTGCAATTATTTGGCCAATTGAATTATAAACCGTGAGCAATGTATTACTTCCGCTCTCCGCAATATCAAACCTGATCTTTGTTACAGGGTTAAATGGATTTGGGTAATTCTGATGAAGCATGAATCTATCCGGTGAATTTGTATTTATCTGCTGAATACCCGAGATGTTCCCGATGTTATGGAAGGTAACCGTACTGTTACCTGCATTTGGAACGGCGAGTGTATCTTTACTTTTGGTTATAAAAATATCTGCGGGACTGCTTAAGCCGCTTACAACAACAACAGGAGAAAGAGTGAAATTAATATCATATCTAACAACTGACTGGATCCCCCATGTGGATATATAAACATTATCATATTTATCAAGCTTAATACCGTCACAGTTTGAGTACGGTGTTGTGATGAGTACTGTCATTGAGGAATCTGCAAGATTTATGGACCTGACCGGAGCACTGCCTCCCCAGCAGCAGATCAATAACCTGTTCCGCGGCGGATCAAGTACCAGGCCGTTTGGTGTGCTTACAGTACTTGTAATATATTGCCAGTATGCTCCGTTCGATGAGTTAAGCTTGTAAATCCTTTTATTAGTAAAATCAGAAAGATATATCATTCCGCTGTTATCAATTGCAATTCCGTTAAGGAAAGAAGCACCGCTGATAGATGCAGTGAATACCTGTACAGCATTTGATAGTGCAAATCCGCGAACTGTACTGCCCTGGCATGCATAAACAACCCCGTTATAGATGGCAAGTCCATGGGTACCGCCGGCAGAAGATACAAAATCTGTAATAACACCGCCTGAGCTTCTTTGCATAATCTTACCATTATTATTGGTAACAAGGTAACGGTTGTAAACTGAATCGTATGTAACACTTTCAGGTCCGGAATACTGCGAATAGATTAAAGTAAAATTCATTAATAATAATAAAACCGGTAAATACTTCTTCACGCTGCTCTCCTTAAAAAAGTTTATATATAAGC
>CAZOAP010000210.1:0-6296 GCA_964577645.1 uncultured Ignavibacteriales bacterium | reverse complement strand
TTATGAACTCTTCCTTAAAGCCTGACTCCTGCCCGAGGAATCCTTTTATAGCTGCAGTATGGTCCTGTATAAGCATGGTTGGCACGGGATCTATCTTTGCTGAAAAATCGAACAGTGTAAAATAATCATTGTATTGCCCCATCATTAATTCTGAATCAGTAATATCTATATCTGAATATTCATATACATATGGATTAAGCTGTACCTGGAAGTTTTGGAATACCATACATTCAGAGTAATCCAGCTTTTCGTTGGCAGCCTGGTCATACGGATCGCCGTCATACATCGCGTCGCATATATCAGTATATTGTGAAGCAAGTGCTATATCAGGAGTTGTTGTACCTGAGCACATTGTGAACATAAACCCGCCGTTAGAAACATACTCTTTAAGTTTTTTTACAACCGCAAGCTTTAACTGTGATACCTTTGAGTAGCCTAGCTTCTTTGCCATATCTTCATTTGTCTGTTTCTGTGTCAGATACCATGCAGATGAACCGAACGCGGCAAAGAATTTTCCGTACTGGCCCGTAAAATCTTCATGATGCAGGTGTATCCAGTCATATTCCTTTAACTTACCATTTAATACTTCTTCATCCCATACTTTGTCATATGGAATTTCAACATAATCCAGCGCAAGCTGAACGGCATCATCCCATGGCAGCGAGTTTGGCGGAACGTATACAGCAATTTTTGCAACCTTCTCCAGTCTTACAACATCCATGTTGTTCTGTTCATCCTGTACTTCGGCATATACCTGTGCAGCCTGTGTGCCCGTAAGCAGTTCATAACTTACACCTTTGGCAGTGCATTCACCGGCAAGCTCTGAAGTATAATCGAACATGAAAGAGCCGCCACGGTAGTTCAACAGCCAGTCAAGCTCCTTACCGCCCAGCAAATGCCTGTAGGCAATTCCGTATGCCCTTAAGTGGTCAGTTTGTGATGTTACATCCATTGGAATCAAAAGCTTTTGCTGGGCAAAAACTGAGGAGGCCAATATCAGCAGTATTATTGTTAAAATTTTCTTCAATTAAGGCAAATTATAGTTATTTGTTTTAGTATACAATGTAACAAATTCTGATTTTTGGGGCTGTATTTATACTATTTAATCAAATGAACCCCTATTTTGTTTCAACAAATTCAGTAATAAAAAAACCCCGGAAATTCCGGGGTCAAATGAAAAGATATGTGAAGCTATTTTTTAGTTACTGTTATGTTTCCGGCAGATGTTGTGCATTTGAATGTTTCACCGCCGTTATTGAATTTGCTCCTTACATATGAAGAAACATGGTTATCTTTTTCCACTTTTGCAAAATCACATGTTATTTTTCCTGCAAGTGTACCAATATCAGCATCAGCGTCAAAATCAGTTGGTAATGATGCGTTTATATTCCCGCCGAGAGTGCTCATATCAATTCCAAGGTTCTTCCCGGTGTAATCTAGCTTTATATTTCCGCCTGCTGTAGATGCTTCTATTCTTCCGTTCGTACCCACAAGATTAATATCACCGCCTGCTGTTGAAGCATCAACATTACCGTTAAAATCTGTTGCTGTAATCTTTCCGCCTGAAGTAGATATTTTGATATTCCCGTTCGAGAAATTAATATTAACATTTCCCCCTGCAGTATATGCTTCCAGGTCACCGGTGGTTTTTTCTATTGAAATACTGCCGCCTGATGTATTTGTTTCTATTTTACCTGTAATATCTTTTATCGTAAGATTTCCGCCGGAGCTGTAAAGCTTTATGTTATAGCTTTCTGGTACTATTATTTCAACCCTTACAGTAAGGTTTCTCATGTTCTTAGTATCTTTTTGCTTTCCCTCAACTTTTACGCCGGTTGAAGTCTGCTCTGCAGTAAATATTATTTTTTCCTCGGCCTCATCATTACCGTAGACCTTAACATTTACTTCGCTGTTTGCCCACGATGAAACCTGTATACTGCCGGCAACCAGGCTTGTATAAAGCTCTTTGCCCGCCTCAGTGGGGATCGTTTTTTCAAACAGAAGCCTTGCGTCATCAGCTGTTGTAATTTGTGCCATAACAGTTAAAATTAATAAAGATAGTTTAAATAAAGTAGTGATTTTCATAAATGATCCTTTGTATAAATTTAAAATTTCTTTCTGTTATTAAGATGTTTTGCAGCTAAGATTGGTTTAAGTGAAAATCTGTGCAATAATCAATAAAAAAGCCGTCCTGATTTATCAGGAAGGCTTATTGGGGGTGTTACTAAATATAATCAAGAAGATTATAAAATTGTTATATTTACATATATTTTGCCGATGCCATATTAAGCAGGTCGTAGTATTTTTGTGCCCATTCATCACGCGCTGTTTTTGGTGCCCAGTAACCTGAGTATTCTGTCCATTTTAGCGGTGCAAGGCCGTTCTGCTTCAGAATTTCCATATAATCCATAACTTCATTGTTATTTGCTGGATCTTTTCTGTAATAGAATTGCGCGTTCAGGTCTGCAAATGTTTCAAGTGTACATGGCGGATTCCCGTTGTTTTTCTTTTCAATCGCTTCTTCAAGCGCATTATTATATTCCTGCTGCAATGTTAAATAGTTCTCAGGCTTCATAAGTTCTGCGTTCCAGCCGTCTTTAATAGGCTGCCATGTATCAATATTATAGCCTGATTTTGCCAGTGCCTGCCAGAATTCTTCATCAGTAGCTGTATCAGTTGTTGAGGCTATCAGCTCAGCATATTTTTTCAGTGAGACTCCGTTAATTTCCTGCATAGTGTATTATTAATATTAAGATTTATTGATGATATTTAATTATTAATCCCATTTCCTTTTTTGTGGTATCATTTATAAATATCCTTAGCTTTTCATAATTATTTATAAGGTAATCAAGCCGCGGGGATATTTTAAAATGTTTTGCTATAAAGTGTGATGTAAAAAATTCCTTTTTTTCCCATATCCCGGGATAAATATTATTTTTATGCATTTCAGCCGGATCGTAATATTTCTTCAGCTCCCCGGATTCTTTTGAAGTTAATATATTATTTATCTTTATAACTTCATCAGGTGTGAAGGACCGCATATCAGTTACATCAACGCCGTAATTTTCCATCCAGTTATAAGCTCTCAGGATACTTCCTTCATTGATGAGAAATCCTGCAGCCTGCTCTTTCAATTTTCCCGTTAACAGAAAATGTATCCCATGCCAGGCTTTATCAAGCTCAAACCAGTTATCGCTTTCAGTATTTTGAATGAACGAGTATAACTCTTCAGTTTTATCCTTTAATTCAGCAGCTTTCCTAATATTCTCATCTTTTAATCTTATGATATCACAATAGAGTCCCAAAATAATTATATTTACAACCTGTTATTTTTTATTGCCCTGTTTTATATTATCCAGAGCCTTTTGCCATAATGGCTCGAACATTGCAGCTGTTTTACCCATATCTGCAGGGTCAGTCATTCTTTCCTGCCAGCCTGCATGAACTTCGTCCCAGATCTTTCTTGAAATTCCTTCTGCCTTTGCTATTTCAGCGCAGGCTTCTGAATCATTGAATACATCCTGCATTTTTGCACAAAGCTCCGCATACTTTTCCAGTCCTACCCCGTTAATTGGATCCATTTTCAAATACCTGCCGTGTTAATTTTTATATTAGTTTAAAATAATGCTGAATACCACTACAAGGATGATAAAGAATATAACTGCTATCCAAACTAATATAAAAATTACTGAAAAGAGCGCATTGGAGATCCACATATTCTTATACCAGTCAACCCAACTGCCCAGCCGGCTGCCTCCGGCTGAGCTATTGGAAGCGTTAAACATTTTACCTATTTCGTTAATAAAACTACTCAACTATATCCGGTTATTTCTTTCTGATTATATAATTTCTACTTCACCGCTGGCAATAACATCGCCGTTCTTTTTTAAACAGCTTACTTTGTATTTGCCTTTTTCCTTGAATTCAACATCATCAAAGTGGATATAATCCCAGCTTGATTGTACCGTGAACGGGAAAGTATCAACTGCTTTTCCGGTTGCTGCATCAGTTACATTAATATCAACTTCTTTTTCACCTATCGGATTCTGAAGCTTCAGCATAACAGTAATTTTGCCGGCTTTGAATTTTGTATCTTCGCCTATTTCCTTGGTAACATATCTTTCGCAGAAATAAAGCCTGTCACCGGAAAATTTATCTGTGATCTGCTGGATCTGTTTTATCCTGCTGCAGCCTGAAAATGCAACCATTACGGCGAACATAAGTAAAGCAATTTTTGTGAACCTCATTTTTTTGAACTCCTCCTGTATTGTTTTGAATTAAAAATTTTATATAACCAGTACCTGTGATGTATTTGCCGGGTTATATTTAATATTTATCTTATCGCCGACCCTTGGAATTGCGATCTTTGATACTGCAGTCTCTGATGTTGTTTCAAACGGAACACCGAACTGCGGGGTAACCATTAATTTTAATCTTACTACAGGATTATAATTAATAAGTGTACCTGTATCTTCAATTCCCAGTACTTCAGCTGTAGCGCCCATACCGGTCTGTCCAAGATTGCTTGTATCAGTGTAGTTCTTTGCCATGTTAAGTGATGCGTTGGTCTGGTCAACAAAATCTTTACCCATGAAAGTTTTTGTTAAGAAACCTGATACACCTGAATTGATTGCTTTATCAGCATTTTCGATCGCTTTTTTAGGATCTTTTTCGATTTTTTTTCCGAATCCAAACATTTTTTTGATTCCTTTCTTGATTATATATTGTTTGCTTCTAAAATGATTTGTTACAAAAATACTTCAGTTTTAAAGGCTATACAAAGAAATGATTTTATCTTTGTTTATTCTCATAATTGAATCAGGTTAATCTGAAATTATCAAGTAAAACTTAAACTCATGTAAATATATATATTAAAGTGTGGAAAATTTTAGTTTGAAGTTTTAACTACCAAAATTTTGAAAGATTTTACCGTTTGTTTAGCCTGAAAATCAACATTTTACCCTTTTTGAACGGTTTTTAGCAATAATCAGTTATTTTCCTGCTGTTTTGTTTTGATTTTTTAAAGCAGCATTTTCCGTATATCATTATAATCCTCTGATTGCAGCCTGAATACATAAACGCCTGAAGGCAATTCATTTGAGCTGTAACTGAATTTATATGTTCCTGCTTTTGTCTTATCGTTAAAAAGTACTTTTACTTCTTCACCCAGTAAATTCATTATTACAAGCTTTACATGCTGCTCTGTTGGCAGGCTGAAATAAATATCTGTAACCGGGTTAAAAGTGTTTTGTGATATCTGGCCAAGATAAAATCCGTTTGGTACCACAGGTGAGGTCTGTATCATTACAGAATTTGAACTGCTGTTTGTGAATGAAATAATATTAACCTCGCTGAAAACATTGTTAGCCCTGGTATTATAATCTTCGGTAAATAAACCGAATGAAAATATTTTTACTGTGCAGAATAATAAAACTATTACTTTCTTCATGTCTGTTATTTTTTTATTGATACAAAAATATATCAATGGTTATGGTTATACAAAGAAACCATTTTGTGTAAGTTTAATCTTTACACCTCTTATTTTTATATTAAATTACTTTTTTTGATGACTAACTGTTATTTAAATAAGGCTGATAAGTCCGGAATATGTATACGGATAGTTTTGATATTTTATAAACGGAATTGTATATAAGCTTGTTTTTAAAAAACCCTAAAAAAACACTTCATGAACCGTAAAAAATGGTATAAATAGCTATAATAATGCGTTTTATATCCCGAAAAAGAAATATATATTGTTTTAATTTTCCATATATATTTATGATAAGTGCTACACTGTTAGGAATGCTTGGTAAATTCACACCAAAGGAATTCAAAGAATTCGGCGAGTTTGTTAAGTCACCTTTTTTCAATAAAAACATTCACGTTAAGCAATTATATGAATATCTGAAGAAATTTTACCCTGATTTCAAAGATCCAAAGCTTGATAAAGAAGTTGTGTACCATAATCTGTTCGCAGGAAAAAAGTACAATGACGGCTTTTTAAGGACTGTAATTTACAATATGGGAAAGCTTGCAGAAGATTACCTGGCATATATAAATTTCAGGAAGGATGACCTTAACCGCGGTATAAACCTGCTGAAAGAGCTGAATGAGAGAAAGCTTGAAAAAGTTTTCCTGAAATATTATTCAGAAATTGAAGAGGATATTGAAGCTTTAACGTACAGGAACCCTGATTATTTCTTCAAAAAGTATGAGCTCCAGAACGAGCTGGAAGAATACATGGACTGGAGCAAGTTTAAACACAAAGATTTTAAAAAAAAAAAAAAAAATACCAT
>CAZOAP010000209.1:0-6331 GCA_964577645.1 uncultured Ignavibacteriales bacterium | reverse complement strand
CATAACATTCATATTGAATGAATGTGATATAGAGAAATTCTTGGGATTTATGAAACCTAATATCAGGCCGCTTGAACCGCTTTTTAGCTGTGTCCTGGTTTTGCTTGGAATTTCTTTAAACTGGCTGAATGATAAACCTGTAACGAGGGCTAAAATTACTGCTATTAAAGATAGTTTTTTCATTTTTTGCGTTTATATTAGGTACAGAATAATAATTTATGCTTATTAAATCAATTGAATAATACCGATACTATTGTAAAATTTTGTATATAAATATATAGTAAATAGCCTTTTAATTTTTGTCTTAAAAAGCATATCTTCATAGTTTACAATAATTAAAAGAGGGAACTTAAGTATAAAGTTCCCTCTTTGATCCTGCCGGTATCAGATCGGCTATTTTCTTCAACCTGCAGTTTCGTCCTCGCTGTTTCCTCTTCCTTTGTACTACGGGGGTAATATAAAGAAGCTCATTCAATTAACATTTTTTAACCTGCGAAGACTTTATTAATTTGATACTTTCATTATTTTACCAGAACCATTCGCTTAGTATCAGTAAAGCTGCCTGATATTATTTTATAGAAATATACACCGCTTGATAGTGATGATGCATCAAAATCTGCGGTATAGCTTCCTGCATTCATATCTTTATTCAGAAGTGTTGCTACTTCCCTGCCCATTATATCAAATATCACAAGTTTTGTTAAACCGCCGGCTGGCAGAGTGAATTTGATGTTTGTAACAGGATTGAACGGGTTAGGAAAGTTCTGTGAAAGTGAATAGTTCTCCGGAACTTCACTGCCGTTCTGGTTAATACCTGTAAGCAAACCTTCCTGGTTTGCATATATATTTGTCGGTCCGAATCCAGCATATGATATTGCCGAAAGATTTGTATTTACATCAGGTGAATAGATCATACATGTAGGTGATACACTTGTAGAAGCTGATGTACTGTTCCTCTTATACTGCGTGGTTCCAAGGAAGTTAACAACCCCTCTTCTTACGTTAATTGAATCACCATCATTTGATACCCATGTTGCAATAATACTGTTGGGACCGTGTGAGCTTGTATTACACCATGTAAATGCCTTATTGTTGCCGTTGCCGGTTCCTCCAAGCGAGAAGTCAACATTCCACAATCCCCCGCCATTTGTCGTAGGCAGGTAGTAAGATACACCGTTCTTGGTTGTTGTAATTATTGCTGTATCTGTGGGAGAATTCTGTTTTACTGTCAAAGCCGGCTTTTCATACTTTACACCTGCACCGCCTGATGTAATAAAATACGTATTTGATGAAGCTGTCGGTGTAAATGGTGTCCTGATGACCCTGATCTCGTATTGTGTTGCACTGAACCTTCTTTCAACTGCAACCCATACAGAATCGGTTGAACCAGGCCTTAACTCAGCACTTGGATAGAAATCATCATAACCTGAGCTTATTGTTACACCTGTCCATGTCTGGCCCCAGTTCTGGCTTCTGTAATATTTAAAATTATTTGTTGTGGTCAGCGCATTATTTGATTCAGTACACATTACACCAATATATGTAGCTGTTGTCCAGAAATAACCGTCACTGACTGCTGATGCAAATGAATATTCATCACCTGCAGGCGGTGTGCCTATATTACCGGCATACCATGCTGAGCCGTCCCTTCTCCAGCTTCCGAATGCAAGTGTTGCACCATCATTATTTGCTGAATTTGAAACTGTATAGAATACTATTACACGTGCAGAATCAGGTGAAGTGCCTCTTACTTCAACCAGCATGCTTACTGTACCAATGTAGCTGGTACCGTATACCAATCCGTTAGTATATGTCCATGATGCACCTCCGTTGCTTGAGCGGTATACATCAATTCTTCCGTTTGTTCCTGAAACAGGTGCCCTGTTGACAGCTATATACATATTGCCGTCTTCACCCATCTTCATATCAATTTGCCTGAAATACGGGTCACCGAATTTTATTGCACCTGAATACACGGTTATATCTGTTGAATACCAGTCAGGATTATACGGCGGTGCCACATTTCCAGCTTCAACCGGAGTTTCAACATTTGGATTTGGCTTAAATGCATCTATTTTATTTGCATCAGGTGTCATACTGTTCATTAGGTCCAGCAGTCTTTTAGATTCCGTTAAATTACCTGACTCTACAGCTGCCTTATACTGTGCATCAAGCTCAGGCGGGTAAAAAGCACTTTGCTCATTGTATGTTTCCCTGCCTCTTTCCATTGCAGTTGGCTGGTTGGTACTTGGGCTTGAGCCAATATTATCCTGAGCGGATAATATTCCTGTGAAAATTATTGCCGTTAAAACAGCAAGAAGTTTGAATCGTTTCATTTTGTTCTCCGTTAATTTATTTTTTTAATTCCCCCTAATTAAAGCAAATATATACCTGTTGATTCTTGTTAAAAAATCAACTTTACTGATTTTTCATAAGTCAATACTGCTTTTTAAGTGATATTTTCTGCATTTTTTGCCTATTTTTGTAGAAATTCATATGGGGGAGTATAGAAGTCGATGAAGGCATCAGATGACCTGTTTCAGCTTATCAAAGCGATGAGCAAATCAGAAAAGGGATATTTCAAAAAATATGCTTCAAAACATACCATTGGTGAAAAGAATATTTATATAAAGCTGTTTGATGCAATTGACTCAAAAAGTGAATACAATGAAGATGAAATAAAAGCTAAGTTCAAAGGAGAAAAATTTGCTTCTTCGCTTTATTCAACAAAAAATTACCTTTTCAATCTTATATTAAAGTCGCTTAGTTCATACCATTCCGAAAGATTCGCTGTTTCAAAACTGAACATGATGATGATAGAGCTGAATGTTCTTTTTGAAAAAGGACTTTACCGCCAGTTCAGGACCCTGCTTAATAAAGCAATAGCACTTGCAAAAGAAAATGATAAGCCATTTTATCTTGCCCTGCTGTACAATAAGGCATTAACTTCAGTGGCGACTGCATATTTTGCAAATAATGATGAGCTTAATTACGAAGAGCTGAAAAAGGATACACTGGAAAATATTAACACACTTGAAACGAATGAAGGCTACCATATTTTATATAATGATATGTTCTTTTTTACAAAAGAAACTGCGAACATAAGGAATGATAAAGATCTTGAAAAATTAAACCGCATAATTTCAAATCCTTTGCTAAAGGATGGTACTAACGCTGTTACCTTTGATGCCAAGTTCAAATACTTTACAATCATGGGTCACTATTACAGGCTCGTAAATGATAAGCCAAACTGGTTAAAATTCAGGAAAGAGCTTGTTAACCTTATGGAAAGTGATAAAAAGTATATTAAAGAAAACCCAAGGAACTATGTGCTTGCTTTGAATAACTATCTTTATGCATGTGTATATACCGGTTTGGATAAAGAATTCAATTTATATTTAAAAAAGCTCAACGATTTTGCTAAACAGTTTGAAAATAAAAAAGAATATCTTGATATGCAGTCCAGGATATTCCTTCTGGTAAGCGATCTGGAATTAAGCTATGCGCTTAAATCAATAAGACCGGATAACCTGAAAAATATAATCGAAAAAATTGAGCTTGGCTTCGGTAAATTCAGCACTGTAATTGATGAGAACAGGAAAATTTCTCTTTACAACAGGATAGCATATGCCTGCTTTATATTAAAGGATTTTGATAAAAGCATTTTATATCTTAACAGGATCCTGAATGCTGCAAACCCAAAAATTGAACCTGAACAGCATATTTTTGCCAGAATACGAAGCTTAATAGTGCACTTTGAAGCCGGTAATTATGAACTTCTTGAGTATTCCGTTAAATCCACAAAAAGGTTTCTTGAAAAAACAAACAGGATATTCAAATTTGAAAAGCTTATTCTGGATTTTATCAATAAGGCAGTAAATTTCAGCAGTGATGCTGAACGAATTGAATTATATGAGAAGCTGAAATATGATATAAATAAAATATCAAATGATAAGTTTGAAAAGAATATTCTTGAGCAGTTCGATTTTATCTCATGGATAGACAGTAAGTTAATGAATACAGCCATGCTGAATGTATTAAAGAAAAAAGCTGTATAAAAAAATGAGACCCGTTTAAACGGATCTCATTTTCTTTTGAACATTTATTTTTAACTGAGTTATTTAATCAATCTGTCATACCAGATTTCAAAAGTAATTTCATTACTTTATCAACCTTAGAAACAAGGTTTCTTAAATAACTGAGTTATTTAATCAACATCATTTTTTTCACATCTGTAAATCCGTCTGTATCGATCCTGTACAAATAAACACCTGTTGCAAGATCAGAAGCATTGAAATCAACAGTGTATGAGCCTGCTGTCATGTTTTCATTAACCAGTTTTGCAATTTCCTTTCCTGTAATATCATATACTGTAAGCTTTACAAAAGATGCCTGCGGGATAGAAAATTTGATATTTGTCACAGGATTGAACGGGTTCGGGTAATTCTGCTTTAAAGTGTATGCAGAAGGTACTTCTGTGTTATTCTGAACAACCGCTGTAAAATCCGTGCAGCCGTATGTTGAGTACATTCCGCCGCCTGTGTTGCCTGACCATACTGCAAGACATGAATCACTGCCTGTAATTCTGTAGCCTGCCCTTATTCTGCCGTAGCCTTCACCTGCGGGGAAATTATTTACAAGCTGCCTGCTGCTGAATACATTAACTCCGTTGCTTGAAAGATAGTAACATCTGCCGCCTTTTACGCTGTATGCATATTTGAATTTATTTGCAGCAAGCTTTACCGCCTGAATATCACATGATGTAGCTGTATCAGAAGTAAATTCAGCATAGCTGCCTATCCATGATGGTGTTGTTGTACCGCCTGTTGTGGTATTCTGTGTTCTTACATCAACATCACCAAGCGGATTTGTTGTGTAGTTCCTTAAGTATGTTATTGTACCGTTCAGGTTAGCACCGCCGTTGAATGCTATTTTTACCCTGCTTGTAGGGTTTGATTCACTTATTACAATGTTTCCCGCATTGGTTGCATTGTAATCTTTGGTCCATGCTGTATAAATATTGTAGTATGCTGATGTTGTTCCCGGGAATATACATGCTGTGTATAAATTATTTGTGTTATCATTTGGATTGTAGTAGTATCCGATATCCTGGTATAAATAAGCGCTTGAAGATGTTGATGTACCTATCCAGTAAAAGCTGCCGCTTGAAAGATTTCTGTGTGACTGTGTGAATGTAGAGAGGAATGGTGATGTTATCATGCAGAACCTTTGCTTTATATTATGTCCGCCTGAAACCGCTGAATCATTTGCAACTGTGATATAAACATACGGATTGCTTCCATAATATGTATTATCGCTGGTAATTCTTGGATTATAGTTCTTGGTTGTACCGCTTGAAAGGCTGAACGGCTGGCTGTACTCCGCACCTGTACCGATATTGAATTTTGAAATTAAAGTATAACGGTTGTTATTGTATACATAACCTGCTACGCAATAGACGAGGGTATCGTTACCGTAAATTACCGGCTCAATATCAAGCTCTTCATTGTATAATCTTACACCGGGGCTGAAACTGCTGAACTGGCCTTTTTGCACCCATGTAATACCATTATTATATGAAACATAAATTTTTATCTGGTCTGATGTTGCCGATACGTATTCACTAACTGCTGCAAATATGCAGTTTGAACGGTTTGAGGTCTGTGTTGCTATAGCCCAGTAAGCATTTGAGGCAATAATGGATACTCCATCACCATCAGAAATATACTGAGAGTGAGTCTGCTCGATTCCATATTGTGATGCATCTTCAATGAATGGAATGTTAACTGTACCTGACTCCCGGTCCAGCTGTGACTGCAGCTCGTTTGCACGTGCAGTATTACCGTTCAATCTTGCTGTGCAAAGTTCATTAAGCAGCGCCTGCTTTTGCGCGTCAGGCTCATGGTTGTTAGGCACTGTAGTTAACAAAGTATTGTTAACTTCATTTCCGCTTGAATAGAAATATGCATTTTCATCACCGATATGCTGCTTATCCTGTGAGAATGCTGCAGTGATATTCACAACGAATATCAAAAGAAATGCTGTTACTGCTTTTAAAAATACTGATTTGGTGCTGATGGATGTGAACTGTTTCATTTTTGCTCCTTTTAGTTAGTTGATTAATAAATTGATTAATATTTTTACTTATTTTTATTTTTGTTCTGTGTTCTGTTTATTGAATTTCCGAACATTCTGCAGGCTCTGCTGATAACTTCATCATTGGTACTGTTTATTTTCCTTCTCAGTACCTCTACCATTTCATGTGTTTCCGGTTTTAGCCTGTACCCTTTGGCTCTTGTGTCATTCCTGTTTATATTTTTCTCTTTCATGT
>CAZOAP010000208.1:0-6351 GCA_964577645.1 uncultured Ignavibacteriales bacterium | reverse complement strand
GGTCGCTTAAGCAGCCTTTCATACCTTAAGGCTTTTGTTGTATAAATACATATCAGCTTAAATGCATCGCCGAATTCCTTTTTAAGTATCTTAAACTCTTCCCATGAGTACAGGCTTTCAATTACAACATTATTTTGCTTTATCAGGTCTTTAATAATTGGCAATGATTTTACAGCCATTGCTCCCATGCCGAACTCCTTGCGCAGGTTTTCCCTGGTTGCACGTTCATTTGCTTCATTCACTTCAAGCCCAAGCCTTTTCATTTCATTCATAACAACCTCACCAAAGTAAACCCTCTTATAGCCGTTTTCTATGAAGAACTTAACAGCCTCACTTTTGCCGGAACCGCACATCCCTATAACAGCAATAATTTTATTCAATTACTTATCCCCTGTTACTTCTGTATATTCAAATTCTGTTCTGCCTGTTTTAAACATCAATTCAATGTAAGGGATACATAGTTTGCAATTTTCACCAAAGCTGACATACTCCTTGAGGTCTTTAATATTCTTAAGCCCATATTTGCCTGCTGTAACCTTCATATCTGAAAATAGTATATCTGAACATATGCACTTTGTAACCATACAATAAAATTAGATATCTTCTCTGAGGAATACTGAACAAAAATCATATCCATTTGGCCATGTTACTGAACCATTATCCAGATAAACACGATTAAAATAATTTATATCTTGTAGCTCTGCTGAAATCCCCTCATTGATAAAGGGTTTTAGGTCTATCTTTTTTGTCAAACCATCATCAAATACGACTGAAATAAAATAGTCATTCAAAGGTTCAACTTTAATGATATCATGAATTTTTGATTTTTCAATAATGCTCATACCAGTGGATCTATTTTATTTAATAATTTTTTCTCACGTGCCAGATTCCAATCATTCATAAGTTCATTCCTGTGTTCTGTTGCCCATTCTAAAACTAATGAATAAACTCTTTTCGGTAGCCTGCCTTCTTTTATCTCAAGTGTTTCTATAAGTATCTCCGCTTTAAATTCATTGTACTCAGCATGAAAATGAGGCGGAGCATGTTCATTATAGAACATTTTTATGATTATTCCAAGAAATCTGCTTATTTCTGGCATAAATTTTAAATTACTTCTTTTTCAGTTCTTTCGTATGCAAGTATCGGAGCAAGCCATCTTTCAATTTCATCCAGCGGCATATTTTTCCGTTTTGCATATTCTTCAGCCTGGTCACGGTTAATTTTGCCCACGTTGAAATATTTTGATTCCGGGTGTGAGAAATATAACCCGCTTACAGATGATGCCGGGTACATCGCAAAGCTTTCTGTCAGCTTTATTCCTGTATTCTCTTCAGCTTCAAGCAGGTCAAATATCAATTGTTTTTCTGTATGGTCAGGTTGTGCGGGGTAACCCGGTGCCGGCCTGATACCATGATATTTTTCTGCGATAAGATCTTCATAGCTAAGGTTTTCATCCTTTGCATATCCCCAGAATTCTTTACGTACAAGCTCATGCATTAATTCCGCGAATGCTTCTGCAAGCCTGTCGGCAAGAGCCTTTGTCATTATACTGTTATAATCATCATGCTCTTTTGCAAATTTATCAAGCAGTGCTTCAATGCCGATACCTGTTGTAACTGCAAATGAACCAATGTAATCATTTACGCCGGTATCAAAAGGGGCAACCAGATCAGAAAGTGCATAATACGGCTCATTGTTGGTTTTTTCTGCCTGCTGCCTTAATGTATGCAGGGTTGTGATGGATTCTTTTCGCTTATCGTTTGAGTAAAGTACAATATCATCACCCACTGAATTAGCAGGGTATAAACCTATAACAGCTTTAGCTTTCAGCCATTTATTTTTAATAATATCATCTAACAGCCTGTTTGCATCATCAAATAATTTCTTCGCTTCGGTGCCGTACTTATCATTATCAAATATTGCGGGATACCTGCCCTTCATTTCCCATGTCTGGAAAAACGGGGTCCAGTCTATCTTTTCTCTTATTTTCTCTAAGGGGAAATCATCAAATACTTTATTGCCTGTAAAGCTTGGTTTTGTGATGCTGGTCTTTGACCAGTCTATCTTTAGTCCTTTATTTCTTGCATCATCAATAGTTAAAAACTTTTTATTATCTTTTCTGCCTTTGTAAGAGATCCTCATGGTTTCATATTCCTGTTTTATCGAGCCAATGAAACCATCGCGGTTATCCTTGTTCATTAAGCTTCCGGCAACTGTAACGCTTCTTGAAGCATCAAGTACATGTACAGTGGGATTGGAATAATTAGGCGCAATTTTTACTGCTGCATGAATTTTAGATGTTGTTGCGCCACCTATCAGCAGCGGCACTTTGAATCCCTGGCGCTCCATTTCTCTGGCAACATGCACCATTTCATCAAGTGATGGTGTTATCAGCCCGCTTAAGCCTATAATATCAACATTCTTTTCTTTGGCTATCTGCAGAATTTTATCAGCAGGCACCATTACACCAAGATCTATAACTTCATAGTTATTGCAGCCAAGTACAACGCCTACAATATTTTTACCGATATCATGCACATCGCCTTTTACTGTAGCAAGCAGTATCCTGCCGTTTATGCTGGAGGCACCTTCTGCTTTTGCCGCTTCTATATAGGGAGTGAGGTATGCCACAGATTTCTTCATAACCCTGGCACTTTTTACAACCTGCGGAAGGAACATTTTCCCCGAGCCAAAGAGATCACCAACAACATTCATACCATCCATTAAAGGCCCCTCAATTACATCAAGCGGCTGGGGATATTTTTTTCTCGCTTCTTCTGTATCAACATCAATATATTCAACAATGCCTTTTATGAGCGCATGTTTTAATCTTTCTTCAACCGGTGCATCGCGCCAGGAGTTATCCTGCTCAATTACTTTGCCTTTTGTTTTTATAGTATCAGCAAACTGAACAAGCCTTTCAGTGGCATCATCCCTGCGGTTCAGCAGTACATCTTCAACAAGCTCAAGCAGGTCTTTGGGAATTTCATCATACACTTCTATCATACCTGCATTTACAATACCCATATCCATACCGGCTTTTATTGCATGGTATAAAAACGCTGAGTGCATTGCTTCCCTTACAACATTATTGCCGCGGAATGAAAATGAAATATTGCTGACTCCCCCGCTAACTTTTGCAAGAGGCAGATTTTCCTTGATCCACTTTGTTGCTTTGATATAATCAACAGCATAATTATTATGTTCATCTATTCCCGTTGCTACAGTAAGTATGTTGGGGTCAAATATTATATCCTGCGGCGGGAAGCCAACTTTCTTTGTAAGTATATCATAACATCTTTGGCAAATTGCAATCCTTCTTTCATAGCTATCAGCCTGTCCATCCTCATCAAAAGCCATGACAATTACAGCAGCGCCGTATAGCTTTACTTTTTTTGCATGCTCTATGAACTTCGCTTCGCCTTCTTTTAAGCTTATCGAGTTTACAATACCTTTGCCCTGCAGGCATTTTAAACCTGCTTCGATAATTTCCCATTTAGAAGAATCAAGCATTACAGGTACGCGCGCAATATCAGGCTCAACAGCACATAGCTTCAGGAACTTGACCATTGCAGCTACGCCGTCAATCATACCTTCATCCATGTTTATATCTATTACCTGGGCGCCGCTCTCGACCTGCTGCTGTGCTACGCTTAAAGCTTCTTCATAATTTTCATCGCGGATAAGCTTGGCAAATTTTGCCGAGCCTGTAATATTGGTTCTTTCGCCTATATTAACAAAATTTGTCTGGGGTGTAATATTAAGCGGCTCGAGTCCGCTTAGCCTTAAATAAGGTTTAACCTCAGGTAATTTCCTTGGCGGTAAATCTTTTACAAATTCAGCAATTTTCTGAATATGATCAGGTGTTGTGCCGCAGCATCCGCCAACAAGATTCAGAAAACCGCTTTCACCGAATTCCTTTAAATAATTCGCTGTTTCCTCAGGCAGTTCATCGTAGCCGCCAAATGCATTCGGCAAGCCTGCATTGGGATAACAGCTTATATACATATTTGCTTTTTCAGAAAGCTCTTCTATATAAGGACGCATTTCCTTTGCACCAAGTGAACAGTTTAAGCCGATGCTGAAAAGCTCGGCATGAGCAACTGAGTTCAGGAACGCTTCAACGGTCTGGCCGGAAAGTGTCCTTCCGCTCATATCAACAATAGTACCTGATACCATTATTGGCAGCTTTTTGCCTATCTCATCAAAGAGCTCATTAATAGCAAAGAGCGCTGCCTTGCAGTTAAGCGTATCAAAAACCGTTTCAACCAATAGCAGGTCAACACCGCCATCAATTAAGCCGCGTGCAGCTTCTGTGTAAGATTCTTTTATCTGTTCAAAAGTCACTGCACGGTAACCCGGATCGTTCACATCCGGTGACATTGAAAGGGTTTTGTTCATGGGTCCGATAGCACCCGCAACATAGCGAGGTTTACCGGGCGTAAGCTTTGTAAATTTATCAGCAGCAGCTCTTGCAAGCTGAGCGGAATTTAAATTTATCTCGTAAACAAATTCCTGCGTATTGTAGTCAGCTTGCGAAATAGATGAAGAATTAAAAGTATTGGTGCCAATTATATCAGAACCGGCTTCAAGATACTGCTCATATATCCGGCTGATAATTTCAGGGCGTGTTATATTTAAAATATCGTTGTTGCCTTTTAAGTCATTTGGAAAGTCTTTAAGTCTCTCGCCTCTGAACCCGGCTTCATCCAGGTTCAGCTTCTGTATCATAGTTCCCCTTGGACCGTCAAGGATAACAATACGTTTTTTCAGTTCTTCTTTAAGCTGCTCTATCATATATAATATTTTATTTCCTGATCTTTGCTTCCTGTAAACCGGATGTACCTGCTAATCTTGTAACAAGCTCAAACACACCAAACATTGCTGTTACATAGAAGAGATCGCCGCCCAGTGAATTGCGGAAGAAAGGTATAGCCATTGTATAACACTCGATAAGTCCTTTAAAGTTCATTTCATAGAACATACCGCTTAGCCATACACCTAAGTTTGTTACTATAAAGAATACTATAGATGAAACAAGTGTTGTTCCGAAAATATAACCTGCTTTAGCTGCACCGTTTCTTGTCTCAACTCTTTTCTTAAGCCACAGACCGATAAATGCAACAAGTATGAATGCTCCGTAAACCCATTCAATGCCTGAATAGAAGCCTATGAATATATCACTTAAAAGCATTGCGGCTATAGGTAATATGAAAGCATATTTTTTATCCATGTACACACCTGCAAAAAGCGCAATTGCTGCAACAGGTGCAAAGTTCATAGGATGAGGGATAAGCCTTGAAAAGGCTGCAAATAAAATTAATACTGATGCAATAATAAAGTTTGTTGTTTTAGAGTTATTCATTGATAATTTCTCCTGTATTTAATATTTAATACTTAATTCAAATTTAAAATTTCTAAGCGGCATAGGGTAACCTTTAATGACCATGTAATCTTCATTAAATATATTGTTTACAATAAACTTGGTGCCTATTTCAAATGCTCCTTTGGTTATCCCCAGTGATATATTGCCGTCAAGCACATCATATCTTGGATTAAACTGAGTATTTTCAAAATTTGTGTACCTTCTGGTTGAAAAATTATAGAACAGACCAAAAGATACATATTTTAATATTTTACTTGTAGTCAAATAATTAATCATAATTGAAGCTTTTAACATTTCTTTTGGCAGGTAAATAAGCTGTTTACCGTATGTTGGATCACCCGGGTAATCCTCATTTTTCTTGATAGCACTGCCATATGTGTAGTTTATTGATGCAGCTGAGCTCAGTCTTTTAGTCAGTTCAAATTGAGACCGTAAGCTTATATCTATTCCCTCTGATCTAACCTTACCAACATTTACAGGCTGCCATATTGTGGCTGATTCAGGTGTCCATACAATTCTATCTTTTGTATTAATATTGAAGTATGAAAATTCAAGCTCATGGCTGCCCGCTATACTGAATTTATAGTATAAACCCGCATCAAAGCTGATTGATCTTTCAGGTCTCAGATCTTTGTTTCCAAGGTCCTTCCAGTACAGCTCATTAAATGTAGGTGCACTGAAATTATTTCCTATGGATGATTTAATGTTCAGCTGAATATTGCCAAACGGTTTATAGTTCACACCGAATTTACCGGTGATGACATTCTTTTCTGAAATATTGGAAAAGTAATCATACCTTACTGATGGATACAAAGTTAACAATGAGGCGTTTTTAAACTTAACAGCAAATTTTGACAGAACAAACACAGCTCCCTGGGTAAGCTCGCCTTCTTCTGTTTCGTTGCTTTCAATGGAACCGAATGAAAGCTCAGTCCCTGCTTCCAGGCTGAATTTTTCATTAGGCA
>CAZOAP010000207.1:5328-6366 GCA_964577645.1 uncultured Ignavibacteriales bacterium | reverse complement strand
TGGCACTATGAAAGGTACAATAACTTTTGTTGATACAAACAGGCAATACACAAATGGATATTATGATGTATCAGTTTATCCTTCATGGCCTCCTGCTGGACCGCCGAGTGGAAGTGATACAGTTTTACTTACAAAAAATGGCAATGTTTACACGGGTACATATGAAATAACTGGTCTATCAGCTGGTGCGTATGTTACAACATGTGCATGGATAAAAACACCATATGGTCCCGGCTCAGTTTATCTTTTAGGTATGCGCGGTTGCGATACAAATCACAGCCCATCATGCTGGGGCAATCCAACCAGGGACACATTAACATCTTCAGTAGGACTTGGAGATTTAAACTTCCTTTCATGGATTGATACAACTAAAAAGATCGCACAATTTTAATGAACTATAGTTTAAATAACAAACTTAACAACAGCACTTTGCATGCATTTTGCAGAGTGCTGTGTTTATTATTAACTGTAGTATGTTTAACCTTTGCTGAAGATAACACAGGCAAAATCTCAGGCAAGGTAATCGATCTTACCAATGACGGACTTATCAGCTATACGAAGATAAAGCTTGAATCAGCGGAAGCAAAAGGTAACTACAAAGCAGAAACAAGCAGTGACCTGATAGGAAATTACGAGTTTAAGAATCTGCCTGCAGGTACTTACAAAATATCAACTGTCAGGCTTGGTTATGAAAAAGAAGAGATTACGGATATAAGTATTACTGCAAACGAAACAAAGACGGTAAATATTTTCTTAACCCCGGTAATTATTGAAACAGACAAGATAAATGTAACTGCAACAAAAACTGAACTGACACTGAAGCAGACACCGTCATCAATATCAATAGTTAGCTCAGAAGATATCAAGAACAGGAATCCCCTAACTTTTGATGATGTACTAAAAAGCGTACAGGGTGTTACTGTATTTAAAACAAGCGGAATAAATGTACAAAGCCTTTCAATACGAGGCTCAAGTGATGTTGCAGGCGGCGGCATTGGCAATCGTGTACTGCTTCTGCTTGATGGCAGGCCATCACTG
>CAZOAP010000207.1:0-5318 GCA_964577645.1 uncultured Ignavibacteriales bacterium | reverse complement strand
AGGAGCGCTATGGTCATTAATACCGGTATCAATCATTGAGCGCACCGAAGTTGTAAAAGGAGCATTTTCATCATTATACGGTTCATCCGCAATAGGCGGAGTTGTAAATGTAATTACAAAAAAACCTACTTATAAATCATTTACAAGTTTAAATCTCAATTATGGTTTTTTCAATCCGTTGAATGATAGTTTACGTTTTACAGATAAACTTCTTTCATTTAAAAGTGCTGATATTATTCACAGCAATACCTATAAAAAACTGGCATACCTTTTAAATTTCAACTATAAGCAAAATGATGGTCATGCTCAACAAACAGATTATGAGTTTTACGGCGGCCTTGCAAAATTAATGTATGATGTTTTCAGGAACAGGGATCTTGAAGTAACACTGCAGTATACTAAATCAAACAGCGCATTTCCTCATTATTGGCGTAAAGATCCCGGTAAAGTTGCAGATCCCTATAAAAGCGCACCATCTTATTTAGGTGACAGAATTAAAAAAGAGACACAAAGCTTAGATGTATTTTATACTGCAATACCATCCTCTACCACAAAATATACCAGCAGGTTTTATTATTACAAATTATACAGCTTATCTTATTTTAATCCCAACAATTTTGTTTCCATTCAGTATGCACCCCCGGGACAACCTCTTGAAACTACAATAAAATCGTATAATTTCGGTAATATTTCTCAATTTGATATACAGTTCTCTAAAAGAAATTATATGATAGCTGGTACTGACGTTCAGTGGAATGTAGTTCGTTCAGACCCCGAAGCTATCTTGTATGGTGACCAGCAGATAAATAATTTTGGTGTTTTTGCACAGGATCAGCATAAAATTATAGTTGATAAACAGGGTAACAGTATACTTTCCACTACTGCAGGAATGAGACTGGATTACAATAAGTTTGTTGGATTAAACAAATTTGTGCAGTTAAGTCCAAAACTTTCGTTTTTATACTCACCTAATACTTCAAATAAGATATTTGAAAATACCTCATTCAGATTTTTAGTTGGCAGGGCATTCAGGGCACCATCTATTGCTGAACTATATTTCAAGAAAGAGCTTTTCGGGGGATTTGATTTTATATTTAACCCTGACTTAAAACCTGAAGAAATGGTTTCTGCTGAAATAGGTTTCAGGAAACAGTATGAAAAAAGATTTACGCTTGATGTATCAGCATACATAAATGAGTATGATAATCTCATACAGTACGTTAATATTGGTGGAGCGATTAACGGTCCATTCCAGGTTCAGAATATTGCAAAAGCACAGATAAGGGGACTAGAGTTCCTTATCGATTATACAAGCTCATTTAATTTAATTAATGAGCCCCTGGGTTATGCATTCGGCTTTAATTACAGCTTAATAGATGCAAAGGACCTTTCCAGGAACAGGAAAGATGAATTCCTGCCTTATAAGCCCTCTCATTTGATAAATTTTTCAACCGACCTCAGTTATTTTGATTTTCACTTCAATGTAACGGGCAAGTATGTAAGCAAAGTTGATGAAGACCTTTTCTATAAATATGAAGAGCCGAAAGCATATTTTTTGCTTGATATGAAAATAAGCAGAAAATTATTCGGTAAGGCAACAATATTCTTTGCTGTAAATAATATCTTAAACGAGTCCTACCAGGAGCTCGAAAGAACACAGGCACCCAACCGTAATTTTAATTCAGGCGTAAGAGTAGAGTTTTAAACCATTCATCCGATGACTTAGAGCGTGACTGCTCCGGAAGTCATCGGAGGAGTGAAAATTAGCGGTAGGGTCATTGTTCACTGGAAACATGATCAAGTATGATGTCTACCAAAAAAGTTACCGGGTTCCCGCTAAAATAAATATACGTCCATCCCAATTGCCAAATGTAAGCTCCATTATATGTTTTAGCTTCAATTCTGTAATATCCAATTGGTTCAGTACAATCTAATTTTGCAGTTAAATTTCCATTCACATCCGTAATTTGTTCCATACCTCTCAATATCCCGTTTGGATAATAAATACTAACATATGAAATAATTGGATTATGCTGACCAGGTGATAAGTATGTCTCGGTATGTATATTAATAGTTGCAAAACATTCATTAATATCATTATTCACATTAATATTATCATTATTCACATTAATATTATCATTATTCACATTAATATTATCCTTATTAGCAGGGTTTTCATTACAACTCATCAGAAAAAAAATTAATAAAAAGATACTAATAATAAGTTTCATAAGTACTCCTTCAAAAAAGCTGTTGGAATTAATTCATATAAAATTTGTTTTTACTTCAACAAACTAATTTAGCTTATAAATAGAATTTAATCACTGTATTTATTGATATTCACTCTATAAACCGCATTTTTACTTTGTTATTAAAATAGTATAAGGCTATATTTATGCTTCCAATGAAAAAAATTTGTTTAATTTTTGTACTGTTTTTAGCTGTTTTTGGCACTTTACAGGCGCAGGATTACCCTTCAAATCCGCAGGCTGTTGAGTTATTCATAGAAGCCAAAACCCTTGAGCTGAAAGATAATTACTTAGCAGCAATTGATAAGTATAACGCCGCTCTTAAGCTTGAAAAGGCTGCGGGCATATACTTTGCTCTTTCAAAGCTTTATTCCAGTGTTACCCAGCATCAAAAAGCGCTTGAGTACGGACTTGAAGCTATAAAGATAAACCCGGATAACATTGATTACAAAGATCATGTTGCAGATACATACATAATACTTGGTGACTATACCAATGCGTTAAAGTATCTGAAAGATATCTCGGAAAAAAGACCTGATGATATAAGTATTTTATATAACATTGGCAGAATGTATGAAGCCATGAAGATGCCTTCGGAGGCAATAAAATATTATGATAATATCACGGAAAATTATATGTACGATGAGACCGTTCTTTTAAGAATGGCTGATATTTATGAATCATTCAAAGATTACTCCAACACGGCAGCAACAGTTGAAAAATTGCTTATTCTGAATCCAACTGATATCAATCTTAAATATTCAGCTGCAGCTTCTTATGTTAAGGTCCCGGATTACGATAACGCTATAAGGATATACGAAGAGATATTAAGTACAAATCCCAATAACCGTGATGTGCAGACAGAAGTGATAAAGCTTTACTTCAGGCAGCACAGGAACAGCGAAGCATTTGAAAAATACAGCAAGCTGCTTAACAGGGATAGTGTTGATTTCATGACAAAGATGGATGTTGCAATTGCATTTATGCAGGCATCCCAGGAAGATAAGGAAGCACTGGGTGTATCAAGGAATATTCTGCAGAACCTTGAAACCGCTTACCCGGGTGAATGGATGCCGAAATATTACCTGATAATTATGGATGCACAGGATAACCCGCAGGATGCAGATTCAAGATTTACTGACCTGCTTTCAAAGACCGATACATCAGCAGAGCTTTATGTGCAGGTTGGATTTTATTACTACGAAAAAAATAATTTCAAAAAATGTATAGATATTTTCACACGTGGTGCAGATAAATTCCCGGGTGATTACCGCCTGCAGTACCTTGCTGGGAATTCATACTACAGGTCAGGTGATAACCGCTCCGCGCTGCCCTACCTTGAAAAAGCTATTGAGCTTAACCCGCAGGACCTGAACACATTAAGCAACTTAGGTCTTGTATACGATGACCTGAAAATGAATGCTGAGTGTGCAAGGTTATATGAGCAGGCATTTAAGTATTACCCTGATAATATTCTGCTGTTGAATAACTATGCATATCATCTTTCAGAAATAGGCGAGAAGCTGAATGAAGCCAAGGAAATGTCTAAGAAGACAATTGAAAAAGAACCTGAAAATGCTTCTTATCTTGATACTTATGGCTGGATACTGTTTAAGCTGAAAGATTATAAGAACGCAGTAATATATATTGATAAAGCTATAAAGCTTGGCAAGAGCGAAACTTTGCTGGAGCATTTGGGTGATATTTACGAAGCAATGGGTGAGGTTGTAAAAGCACTGAAGGCTTGGAACGAAGCATTGCAGATGAATCCGGCAAATGATGTAATACAGCAAAAAGTTAATAAATATAAGTAATAAGTATCTAATTAAATATATTTCTAAAGATTAATTTATTGAATGTAATGAGCGAACAAAATATACATAATGTTATTATCATAGGTTCGGGTCCGGCAGGACTTACAGCAGCGCTATACACCGCAAGAGCAAACCTGAAGCCAATAGTTTTTGAAGGCATGCAGCCCGGCGGACAGTTAACCATCACCACAGAAGTTGAAAATTACCCGGGTTTTGAGCACGGTATTATGGGTCCTGAACTTATGGATGTAATGCGCAAGCAGGCACAAAGGTTTGGTGCAGATTGCCAGTTTAAATATGTTGAAAAAGTGGATTTTTCCCAAAAGCCGTTTAAATTATTTGTTGAAGGAAAAGAACACCTGGCAAATGCTGTGATTATTGCTACCGGAGCTTCTGCAAAGCTGCTTGGTTTGCCATCAGAATCAGAATTCATGGGTTTTGGAGTATCTGCATGCGCAACATGCGATGGCTTTTTCTTCAAGGATCAGCGTATAATAGTAATAGGCGGCGGTGATACAGCCATGGAAGAAGCAAACTATCTTACAAAGTTTGGCAAGGAAGTTATGATAGTTCACAGGCGTGAAGAATTCCGCGCTTCAAAGATAATGCTTGATAGAGCAATGAAGAATCCGAAGATAAAGCTTGTTACTGATACCGTACTTGAAGAAGTTGTTGGCGTAACTGAAAACAATAAAAAACGTGTTACACATGCAAAGCTAAGAAATATTAAAACAAACGAAGTTACTGACCAGGAAGTTGAAGGTATTTTCCTGGGTATCGGACATAAACCAAATACAGATATTTTCAAGGGTCAGATAGACCTTGAAGATAACGGCTATATCAAAACCAGTAAAGTGAACACATATACCAACATTCCGGGTGTGTTTGCATGCGGCGATGCACAGGACCATGTTTACCGCCAGGCAATCACAGCCGCAGGCTCAGGCTGTATGGCTGCCATTGATGTTGAAAGGTATCTTGAATCACTTCACGGTTAAATTTAATAATTATTCATATTTTTGCAGGGATAGTACTTGTTACTATCCCTTTTTTTAATGCCTGAAAAATACGCAAATATTACTTTCAATATCCCGGTAAACCAGCTGTTCACTTACAGTGTGCCCGGTGAATTTGCAGAAATTATTAAGCCCGGTATGCGTGTGCTCGCACCTTTCGGGAATAAAGATATTACAGGCATTGTGATAACATTGCCTGAGAGTACTGACCTTACAAAGCTTAAACCTGTAAAAAAGAT